>CAMBDN010000018.1 GCA_945865355.1 Legionella genomosp. 1 | reverse complement strand
ATAAATTACACCCTCTAGTCAGCCAATTTTTTTATTAGGCCAGGCCCTTGATAAATCAATCCCGTGTAAACTTGCAATAATGAAGCACCCGCTTGAAATTTTTCCTTGGCGATAGCGGGACTATTGATACCTCCCACACCAATAAGCGTCATATCGTCCCCTACAACTTGCTTTAATATCCGCAAACAATGTGTAGACTGAGAATCGAGTGGCTGTCCACTTAAACCACCCTGCTCATTACCGTGCGGTAATGCCTGAACTGCGTCGCGAGCACAAGTGGTGTTTGTTGCAATGATTCCATCAATCCCTTGTGCTACCATTAGATCAGCCATTTGTTTTAACGTCTCATCGGTTTCATCAGGAGATAACTTCACGACTAATGGCACATATCGTTGATGCAACTCTGCTAATTGAAGCTGTTCCTCTCGTAGTTCATTGATCAATTTTTTAAAATAATCCCCTTGCTGCAATTGTCGTAAATCAGGGGTATTTGGCGAGGAAATATTGATGGTTACATAGGAACCATGCAAATATACCTTGCGCAAGCAATGCAGATAGTCATCAACGGCATGCTCCAGTGATGTGTCTTTATTTTTACCAATATTAATCCCTAGAATACCTTGATAATGTGCCTTTTGCACATTAGCAACCAATGCATCCACACCATCGTTATTAAATCCCATGCGATTAATCATCGCATGGGCTGCAGGCAACCGAAATAAACGCGGCTTAGGATTCCCCGATTGTGGGCGTGGTGTTACCGTTCCTAACTCAATGAATGAAAAGCCGAGCTTAGCTAGTGCATCCAAGTGATTTCCATTTTTATCCAATCCTGCAGCCAACCCAATGGGATGCGAAAATTCAAGACCCATTGCACGCACAGGATTCGATTTTGGTTTTGCAAAACAAAAATTAGGAAGATAATGCAACAACGACAACACAACATCATGGGCTGTTTCAGCATCCATTTGAAATAAGAAAGGACGAGCAAGACGATACATCAAATACTCCTTTTTTAAACGCCACTATCAACCGGTTAATCAACCAAACTGAACCACTGTAAGGTCCATAATTCATGCAGAAATGATTGATTTTTGTCCAGGTCTAAAAATGGTTTTAAGGCAACAACATCCAACACCCGAAGATTAGCAACCCGTTTAATCAACTCACTCGAGATACCCTCTGTACCCCATTCACAACCATTGATGAATAACTGCACACGGTCCCCCTTCGTATCGTAGTAAGCGATACGACAGCTGGAATCACGTATAAATTGAGAGGAATTCAAGAGCTCCGCAATAAACACCTGTATATCTGCACCTTCATTCTCTTCCAAAGGCAATGGCATATGTAGCTCTGCTTGTTGATCCAAGCGTGTTGCGAAACAGCCGAACCAAGATTGCAATAAAGTTTCATCATTGAGCATCTGTTGCATCAATTGTTTAGCATTATTATAGGCCTGAGGCGGGATTGCTGAGGTGGCCTTTAGCGTAGACCAATCAGGGTCCTTATACAGCACCGGCGCTTTGTTTTGTTCAGATAAATAGTCCCCAAAACTGTCCCATAACTCTGAACCTTGATAACTACGATAACCAAAAGAATATGTCATACAATCATCATCTAATGAAACACCGTGATGCCCCACATGCGGAGGCAGATATAACATATCACCAGGCATTAAAATATACTCATCCTCAACCTCAAATTGCCCCATGATGCGTAAATCAACATCCTTTAGATAATTCGCCTCATGACAAGCCTTCGTTGTTAACGACCATTTGCGTTGTCCGCTTGCTTGGTATAAAAATACATCATAATTATCGTAATGCGGCCCAACACTACCCTGCCTTACCGCGTAGCTAATCATCACATCGTCCACACGCCATTGCGGGATAAAATTAAAATGATCTAATAAACAGGCAATTTCTGGGATCAACAAATCGACCCCCTGTACCAGCAATGTCCAATGCGACTTAGGTAATTCAGCAAAATCAGCTTCAGAAAAAGGGCCTCTTTTTAATTGCCAATAAGGCGGCTTATTGGGCGTTTCAAACACCATGCGACTTTCAACGTCCTCTTCCATTGCAAGGCCTGCCAACTCATCTGCACTTAAGAAGCTAACAAAATCAGGTATAGCTTGACGAATCAACAATGGCTTTTTTTGCCAATACTCATGCAAGAATGTTTTCTCATCAATCGATTGAAAATGAATCACATAAACCTCAAATCACCTGGCACTGCTGCGCCCAGACGCGCAACATCGCATTACCTTTTGTCTGGAGATGATACTTCACTTCGCGCACCTCTACACCATATTGATCTTGCTGCAACCCCAAAAGCACCGGCCCCAAAAAAGGTGATGGTTGGCCGTAACGATCAATTAGCGGAAAAATCCGCACTTCTTTCGCAACACGCGCCAATTCACGGATCGCTTGCAAATGAAAATCAACATCTTGATCATCCAAGCCTGCAAACAAATAATGTGAACTTAATGCAAAATCAAACGTGTAATCTGCGAAAGGTAAATGATGGCTAGTTACTGGCATGTAGCGACCTTCCATTTTTCCTGGTTGATAATCATCAAAAAATTCTGCCATGCCTTGGCGACGACTTGAGATTAGAGCATCTAAACTACCATCATGACTAAAATCAAATTTGTCTTGAACCGCGCACACACGATCGACCATATCCTCAAAAATCAAGGACACCTCCGCAGAAAGTGTTGCTTTATCGAGGGTAAACAAGGGGTCACAGCTAACCACCTTTATTCCTTGTTTATTAAGCTCTGTATTAACAGCGCTCGCCCCACAACCATACTCCAACAAATTTGACGCCAGATCTGCTGCCGATAAAGCAAACATTTCCCGGTATTCATCGATATGGTGTCCCCACAATACCAGTTTACGCATTACATCATTCTCCTGAATTTTGATCATTACTTCGTAACTCCCCACGACATCTCGAGCAAAGCCAGAGTTCTCCTGAATGTTGCTCAGCGTTTATGCCGGAGATCCTGCGTCGCAAGTTCCTCTGGATGACATACCTAGGAAGTTAGGTGACTTCTATCTTCACATTTTCTGTGATGAAGGGTATAGTCTAGCGTATTTGTTAAAGTTTCAGGAAGCCATCAATGTACAATGGTTTACAGCATCAATTGGGGGAAACTTACGACCTATTGCGTGACAGCATTTATCACTTTGCTCAACACGAAATCGCCCCTATCGCCGCACAAATCGATATCGATAATGCCTTCCCCCATCACCTATGGAAAAAAATGGGTGCAATGGGATTATTAGGCATCACGGTTAGTGAAGAATATGGCGGAGCTGGCATGGGTTATCTAGCCCACGCTATAGCAATGGAAGAAATCTCACGCGCCTCCGCATCAGTGGGATTAAGTTACGGTGCTCATTCAAATCTGTGTGTTAACCAGATTTTCTTAAATGGGAACGCACAACAAAAACAACGTTATCTTCCAAAGTTAATCCAAGGTGATCACGTTGGTGCGTTAGCAATGAGTGAATCAAACTCAGGCTCTGATGTCGTCAGTATGCAATTACAGGCCCAAAGACACGGTGACCACTTTGTTTTAAATGGCACCAAAATGTGGATTACCAATGGACCAGAGGCAGATACGTTAGTGGTCTATGCCAAAACAGATAAGCTCGCAGCCAGTAAAGGTATCACTGCGTTTATCATTGAGAAAGGATTTAACGGCTTTCGTACAGCACAAAAATTAGATAAATTGGGGATGCGTGGTTCAAATACATGTGAACTTGTCTTCGAACAGTGTGAAGTCCCCATGGAAAACGTATTAGGGGACATCAATCAAGGCGTGAAGGTTTTAATGAGCGGGCTTGATTATGAACGGACTATTCTTGCTGCAGGCCCAGTAGGGATCATGCAATCCTGTCTAGATATTGTGCTCCCTTACATCCATGAACGTAAACAATTTAATCAAGCCATTGGTGAATTTCAGTTCATTCAAGGAAAAGTAGCGGATATGTACACCGAATTAAATGCCGCTCGTTCCTATCTTTATGCTGTTGCAAAAGCATGCGACAGTCATCAAGTCAGCCGCAAAGATGCCGCTAGTGTCATCTTATATACAGCAGAAAAAGCAACACAAATGGCATTACAAACGATTCAAACTTTAGGTGGGAATGGATACATTAATGAATACCCAGCAGGACGCTTACTGCGTGATGCAAAACTCTATGAAATTGGTGCAGGCACCTCCGAAATCCGGCGGATGCTGATTGGTCGCGAGCTTTTTAAGGAAAAATTATAATGAAAAATGATGGGATCGTAATCGTTGCTGCAAAAAGAACACCGATGGGTGCCATGCTGGGCAGTTTATCGACACTCTCAGCCCCTGAGTTAGGCGCTATTGCCCACCGCGCTGCTATTGAACAAGCAGGCATTTCACCCAATGACATTGATGAAGTGATTAGCGGGTGTGTCTTACAAGCCGGAATTGGACAAGCGCCAGCAAGACAAGCCGCGATCATTGCAGGCATCCCCAACGCAACACCTGCCAGCACCCTTAATAAAATGTGTGGCTCCGGTATGAAAGCCACCATGCTTGCACACGATGCGATTAAAGCCGGCTCAGTTGATATCGTTCTTGCTAGTGGTATGGAAAGTATGAGTAATGCGCCTTATTTATTGAGTAAAGCTCGAACGGGTTATCGTTTAGGGCATGGTGAATTAAAAGATCACATGTTTCTCGATGGTCTTGAAGACGCCTATGACCGGGGCAAATTGATGGGCGTTTTCGCTGAAGCCACTGCAAAACAATTTCATTTTAGTCGTGAACAACAAGATGCCTTCGCCATCCGCTCAACCAACCGTGCGCTGCAAGCACAACAAAGTGGCGCATTTGCCGACGAAATTGCGACAGTCACCATTACTGGCAAAAAGGGAGATACAACGGTTACGCAAGACGAAGGCCCTGATGCCGCAAAGTTAGCTAAAATTCCTCAATTACGACCTGCGTTTCAAGCCGATGGAACAGTCACTGCAGCTAACTCAAGCTCTATTTCTGATGGCGCAGCAAGTCTTATTTTAATGACCGCCGAAAATGCCGAAAAACGTGGATTGCGACCACTCGCTAAAATCATCGCTCATGCAAGCCATGCTCAAGAACCACAATGGTTTACCACAGCCCCGGTTGAGGCGATTCGTAAGGTATTAAATAAAGCCAATTGGCAGCCAGCTGACGTAGACCTTTATGAAATAAATGAGGCATTTGCTGTGGTTGCGATGGCGGCTATCTCTGAACTAGAATTGGACCCAGAAAAAGTTAATATCCACGGCGGTGCCTGTGCGCTAGGACATCCCATCGGTGCATCAGGAGCCCGTATTATTGTGACATTGATCCATTCGCTGAAACAACTCCAAAAAAGACGAGGTGTGGCCGCGCTATGTATTGGTGGTGGTGAGGCCACTGCAATTGCGATTGAGGTATTGTAATGAAACAACCATTAAGACAAACACTCATTTATCTGTTCTTAAGTATTACTGTGGTTATTTTTTCACAATATGTCCATTTGATGATCGTTTATATTGATATGTTTTATACCTATATCAACTTAAAAATGGCACCTGTATTCAGTAATAGTGAGACAGGAATAATGATTCGAAAAGTCATTTCTCTAGTGCTGTTACCGGTTGTGATTGCAGCTATCCCTGCACTCATTTACCGGGCGATTAAGGGAAAGCACATGACCTATTTTCTTGAGGTCACTTGGTTTTTGTGGCTTGTTCTCGTGCTCAGTAAAGTACTTATCCGCTAAGGACAAGCGATGACCCAAATGATTAGCCAACTTAATACAGCCAGTTCCGAATTCAAAGCGAACCAAAACGCCATGTTTGAGTTGGTCAGCCAGCTTGAGCACATCGTCGGAAAAATTGCCTTAGGTGGTGATGAAAAGGCACGAGCAAGGCATCTGCAACATGGGAAACTATTACCACGTGAACGCTTACAACGGCTAATCGATCCTGGCAGTCCATTTCTAGAGTTATCACAGCTTGCTGCGTACCAAATGTATGATGATCATGTTGCCGCTGCTGGTTTAATCACAGGTATAGGCTTTGTTTCAGGACAAGAATGTATCATTATCGTCAACGATGCGACGGTAAAGGGTGGAACATACTACCCACTAACCGTCAAAAAACATTTACGCGCACAGGAAATCGCCGAAGCAAACCATCTACCCTGTGTTTATTTGGTTGATTCAGGTGGCGCCTTTTTACCGTTGCAAGACGAGGTTTTCCCCGATCGGGACCATTTCGGGCGCATTTTTTATAACCAAGCGAGGTTATCTGCACGGAATATCCCACAAATTGCTGTGGTCATGGGCTCTTGCACTGCTGGCGGCGCTTACGTTCCTGCAATGGCTGATGAATCGATCATGGTGCGTCATCAAGCCACTATTTTCTTAGGTGGGCCGCCCTTGGTAAAAGCGGCAACGGGTGAAGTCATTAGTGCCGAAGAATTGGGCGGTGCTGATGTGCATTGCCGTCAATCGGGTGTCGCTGATTATTATGCAGAAAGCGATGAGCATGCTCTCCATTTAGCGAGAGCGTCCATTCGAAATTTAAACCGCAGTAAGCCCGAAGTACGCAGCCGAATTGCAAGCCGCGAACCCGCTTATGATGTCAATGAATTGAATGGGATTATCCCCACCGATGTCCGTCAACCCTTTGAAATTAGAGAAATTATTGCGCGCATTGTAGATGGCTCTGAATTTGACGAGTTCAAAGCCCTTTTTGGGACAACATTGGTGTGTGGATTTGCCCATTTATATGGCTACCCCATCGGCATTATTGCAAATAATGGCATTTTATTTGGAGAAAGCGCCTTAAAAGGCACCCATTTCATTGAACTATGCACCCAACGCAAAATTCCCTTGGTCTTTCTACAAAATATTACAGGTTTTATGGTGGGCAGCAAATATGAAGCGGCAGGCATTGCCAAACACGGAGCAAAAATGGTTACTGCCGTAGCCAATGCAGAAGTACCTAAATTTACCGTGATTGTTGGCGGCAGTTTTGGCGCTGGCAACTACGCAATGTGTGGCCGCGCCTATGCACCACGTTTTTTATGGTCTTGGCCCAATGCACGCATCTCGGTGATGGGCGGTGAGCAAGCCGCCAATGTGCTAGCACAGGTAACCCATGACAAACACGCAAAGCAAGGCACAGTGTGGTCCTCAAACGAAGAGGAACAATTTAAAACCACTTTGCGTGAGCAATACGAAGCACAAGGGAATCCCTATTATGCAAGTGCGCGTTTGTGGGATGACGGCGTGATAGCCCCCGCTGATACGCGGAAAATATTGGGATTGAGTTTATCTGCTGCATTAAACGCACCGATACCATCGACGCGCTATGGTGTGTTCCGGATGTAAGAGCTAACGGGTAGGTAGACAACATGAGCGATGTATTAACTGAGCTACAAGGGCATGTGTTACTGATCACCTTGAATCGTATCTCCAAAAGCAATGCCTTCGACGACACTCTTTTGGCCGATTTACAAGTGATACTGGACAATGCAGACGATAATCCGCAAGTACGGGTGATCGTGCTGAAAGCCAATGGTCGGCATTTTTCAGCGGGCGCTGACATTGCTTGGATGCAACGCATGGCACAATTTAGCGAAGATGAAAATTTAGCCGATGCCAAAATCTTAGCTAAACTCATGTATACCCTGTATCAAAGTAAAATACCAACCCTTGCAATGGTACAGGGAGCCGCGATGGGAGGAGGTGCCGGATTGGTTGCCGCGTGTGATTTTGCGATAGCGGGTCACTCTGCTAGCTTTTGTTTTTCCGAGGTCAAGCTCGGTTTAATCCCTGCCGTCATCAGTCCTTATGTTATCAAAGCGATCGGTGAACGTGCCGCTGCTGGATTATTTATGAGTGCCGAAATTTTTGATGCCAAACGCGCAATGGAATTGCAACTGGTACAACATTGTGTGCCTGATGAAGCGCTTTTACCCTTCACGCTTGGTTTCGCAAATCAAATAGCACAATGGGCACCGCAAGCCGTGCATGCTGCTAAATCCTTGGTCCGCCAAGTAGCCCCCTTGCCAATTAATAGTGAATTACAGCATTTAACGGCTACATTAATTGCCAAGCAACGCGTATCGGCTGAAGGACAACGCGGATTAAAGGCATTTCTGAATAAAAAACCACAAGTAGGCACAAAATAATGTTTAATAAAATTCTTATAGCCAATCGTGGTGAAATTGCCTGTCGCATCATCAAAACGGCGCACCGGATGGGTATTGAAACGGTAGCTATCTACTCCACCGCTGATAGAGATTCTTTACATGTGTCCCTAGCAGATAGTGCGTTTTGCATTGGCCCACCTGCGGCCAGTGATAGCTATCTTAATATTGATGCTATTATTGCGGCAGCTAAAGCCTCAGGTGCAGAAGCGATTCACCCTGGCTATGGATTTTTATCTGAAAATCCGCACTTTGCTCGCGCTTGTGTCAAACACAACATCGTCTTTATTGGCCCTACGGTGGCCGCAATGGAGGCAATGGCTTCTAAACAAGTAGCAAAACAATTACTAGAAAATACGACGGTACCCCTGACCCCTGGTTATCATGGCAAGGAACAATCGGACGAAAAACTGCTCAACGCAGCAAAGAAAATCGGCTTCCCCGTCTTACTGAAAGCCGCCAGTGGTGGCGGTGGAAAAGGAATGCGATCCGTATTCGATGAGGCTGATTTTCAGAAAGATTTAGCCGGCGCCCGTCGTGAGGCACTCGCATGCTTCGCAGATGATACAATGCTCATTGAAAAATTAATTCAAAACCCTCGTCACATTGAAATTCAAATCATGGCAGACAACCATGGAAATGTAGTGCATCTCTTTGAACGAGATTGCTCCATTCAGCGCCGTCACCAAAAAATTATTGAAGAAGCCCCAGCACCCAATCTTTCAAAAGCAATGCGACTAGGCTTGGCTGAAGCAGCCATTGCCGTTGCACAAAAGATAGACTACCGCGGAGCAGGTACCGTGGAATTTTTAGTGGATAGTGACCACCATTTTTATTTCATGGAAATGAATACACGCCTACAAGTAGAGCATCCGGTGACTGAAATGATCACGGGACTTGATTTAGTAGAGTGGCAATTACGTATTGCTGCCAATGAGCCCTTGCCGCTCTTGCAAGAACAAATTCAAGCGCATGGTCATGCGATTGAATGCAGGATTTATGCCGAGGATCCTAGTCACGGCTTTATCCCCTCAATGGGACAATTACATTTTTTAAGTGAACCAACGGGTGAAGGCATACGACTCGATAACGGCGTAGCCCTAAATTCACAAATAACCATGTATTACGATCCAATGATAGCAAAGCTAATTGCTTATGGAGACAGCCGCGAACAAGCACTTCACCGCTTACAGAGCGCTCTAAAGCACTACCATATTGGGGGAGTAAAAACCAATCTTTCATTTCTACAAGCCATTATTAAACACCCAAGCTTTATAAAAACAGAATTAAATACCAGTTTTTTAACCAAACACAACATCGTGATACCAATGCCTGACCAGCGGTTAGCGATACTCATGGCGGCAAGCTACGACTATTTAAACATAACCGCATCCCAGCAGGATCACCTGCACATCGACACCTTTGCCTGGCAAATGCACCTGCATAGCCATTGGACGTCGAGCTACTTAATCAACGACAAGCAATATGATGTTACCGTGAACCCTATCGGTCCTTGTGAGTTGAAACTAACCCTTGAGCATGAAACCATCACATTAAAAATAAAACAGGCTAACCAGCAATTATATATTGATGACGGCATACAAAATTGGCACGCCTGGGTAGAAAACCGTGACGATCAACTGCTATTTTATACCGCGTTGGGTCCTATCACTGTGGTTCGATTTGATTGGCAACATGTATCAGGCCAACAGCGTCCAGAAAATCAACTGACAGCACCGATGCCAGCAACAGTGGTTGCGATTTTAAAAAACAAAGGTGATAAAATTAAAGCCGGCGATAAACTCATTGTCCTGGAAGCAATGAAAATGGAGCACACGATTCATGCACCAAAAGATGGCCTGTTAGTGGATATTTTTTATGAGATAGGTGCTCAAGTCAACGAAGGTGCCGAATTAGTTGCTATCAACGAGACAGGGACTTAAGACAGCCATGGACTATCCACCGCAAGTAACAATTATCGAAGTTGGACCGCGCGATGGTTTACAAAATGAGCCAACGTTTGTCGCCACATCAACCAAAGTGGAATTGATTAATCTATTAAGTCAAAGTGGACTAAAAAATATTGAAGCCACGAGCTTTGTTTCAGCGAAATCCATACCACAACTCGCCGACAATGAAGACGTTTTTCGCGCTATTAATAAACCAGCTGGCGTACATTTTTCAGCACTCATTCCAAATGAACGTGGTATGCAAAAAGCCTTGGGTGTTGGTGCCAAAAACATTGCGTTATTTACTGCAGCTAGCGAGTTGTTTAACCAACACAATATCAATTGCACCATTGCAGAAAGTATCGCGCGCATGGAACCCGTGATGGCGCTTGCAAAAATCAACCAAGTTCACGTCCGCGCCTACATTTCATGCGTGTTAGGTTGCCCTTATGAGGGGCAAATTTTACCGTCGCAAGTGGTCAATGTTGCAGAACAGCTCATTGCACTGGGCGTAGACGAAATAAGTTTAGGGGATACGATAGGCGTTGGGACCGCCAAGCAAACGAAAGAATTGGTTGAGGCCATCCGCTCACTCCTACCATTATCAAGAGTAGCCATGCATTTTCATGATACCTATGGACAAGCTATTGCTAATACCTGTGCTGCACTAGAACGAGGTATCACCCGTTTTGACAGCTCAGTAGCCGGGTTAGGTGGTTGCCCGTATGCAAGGGGCGCCAGCGGTAATGTTGCTACAGAAGACATACTTTATCTATTGCATGGCCTAGGTATCCAGACAGGCGTTGATATTTATCAGATAGTGTCCGCTGGAGATATGATTTGTAAGGCACTGGGTCGCAAGAATCAATCTAAGGTCGCTAATGCGTTGTTAGCGAATCTGTAAAATCTCCGGCTCTACCCATGAGGACCTCGCCTGAGCGGATCAGAAGTCCTATCTACCTCTGGACGAGCTTCCGCCGCTTTCGCGGCCGCACGCATAGCCATCAGGAGGTGTAATATTTGGGGTTGTTTTTGTTCGTTGGATTAAATGGATGAGACAATGGTTCTCCAGTTTTTACTCCAGTCATCGCTTGCTATTGCCGCTCTAATTTGTAAAATTGGATCCAATCCCTCCCTCGACCAGCGCATGTGTTGTTGTCCTTTGCATCGCTGATTGATTAAACTTTCAACCGTAGACTCAGCAAGATTACTGGTAAACGGAAGTCCATTTTTATGACGCTCCCTATAATTGATAATTTTGTTGGCATTGTTTTTAATGTAACCACTTAATCTTGTTAATTTATCAGCTGATTTATCGGAACAGAGAGGGATTAGCTCGGCAAGGCGCAGCATGGCTAGTTCAGAATTTCCTCGCCACAAATGCCATTTTATTCGCATCAGTTTCGGTTTTATTGATTCTGGTAATGATATGTCTTGTATTTTCATGCCCAGATGAAACCAATCCAATACTCTATCAATCGATGCAGCTAGTGGCTCTAGAGCGTCAATAATATTCCAGCAATTATCGGCACCATCACATAACGCGGTTATCTTAGTTTTTGCTGTCAAACCTTGTTTGAGGGCGGCTATAATCGTGAGTCGTTTCATTTGTGCTTGTGAATCAAGCAGGGCCGAAGCCGCGCAATGCTTGCTCTCAATATAGTTTCTAGTGTCCTTACTATTTGACTTCACAGCGCTTGGCTTATAAACAGTAGCGCTCATGGCCTCGAACGATCTCTCACCTGCTTCGGTGCTTTTGATATGCCCTCCATCAACATGAATAATAAGTTCATCAGCACACTCAGCAACCAATATGTCCTCTTCAACTTGATGTAATTGAGATAGTGAAGCACCAGATTCCTCTGCTGTAGTATGTATTTTTTCGTGATTATTAATACGACGATTCTTATGTGAAAATTGATTAAACAGAGTCTCGCTCTCGCGGTAACTGTGTTCTGCGCCAAGCTCAGATTGAAGTTTAATCAGCTCACCAGATAAGGCTTTCCCCAGCAATCCAATGACAGTACTCGAATCTACATGTTTGCATTTATCACATCTTCTTTTGGGTAATTTGACCCGGTGATCACTGAACACATCATAGAACCAAGATTCCTTAAAACCATACTTTTTTAAAATACCATCCGGACATTTTGAACATTTACTGCTGTCAAATGTGATTTCCCCAGCCTGAAGTTTTAGTATTTTATCTTGCACACTCTGTATTAAAGCCATTTGTTGGCCATGACGTATACCAAAATCAAGGCAGTCAGTCGGAGCAACGGCCACGCCCTCTAAAATAATGTTTTCTTGATTAATAGCCTCGGGTTGACTCTCATATTCTTCAAAGACTACTCGATAATATTTCGCCACGATCCGACACCATGCCAAATTACCATGTATCCATTATGGCACAGAAATCACTAGAATTAAACCCTAAATATTACACTTCCCAACCACAATGGATGCGAAAAAAAACGTCTAAATCATTTAGTCTATCTTGCTGGTGTCATAAAAAATTAGGAACTGGTTGAAGAAAATGGCATGATTGGCGATTTACTCGACACCACCTCTGAAGACACTAAAGAAGAGGGAGCGCTCAATTCTGAAAGACTACTAGCTCGAACAAGCCCCCCTCGAGAACCAAACATTCCGAATGCGTCCAATGCTTGGCAACTTGAGCTTTTTCTTAGCATATTCGCCCGCTCTAAAGAGCGTGCTGCAACAAACCTCGGTGACCCTGTGGCTCGCCGGGGTTCAGGATGCGCTAGTAAACTTGTTTCGACGGGTAACTCAAGATGAGGTACAAATGCAGCAGCTCCACTTGGGGGCAAAGAAAGCCGCGAGCCGACTGTTGCTGGCTCCAACAACCCACTAAAATAGTCGGCTACGTCGTTGTGTCCGCTAGACATTGCTTTCTTACGAGCATCAAACATTGCTTTTCGGCTGGGTGGTTTTATTTCGCAACAACATTGGACAATGCCTAAATGACCCTGCTTCGCTGCAACTTGTATTGTTTGCTCAATTAATTTTGAATTGACCAAGCGCCCAAAAAATACAACCATGGGTAAATTCCCCAATTTAGCTGCTAATAAGATAGCTTGATTAATCATATGCGGGCGTGGTGACGCCACGTCTAAACCACATAAAAATTGTACGATATCAAGACGTTTGGAATGAATAGCTTGGACTAAAGCACGTTCAACAGCGCCTTGGCGCGGACAGCGTGCGGGCAAATGAAATAAAAATTGAACCCCAGGCAGATAGCCATTTGCAATTGCCGCCTCAAGTGCCTCGTCAATGGCCTTCTGACGCGGAGCATTTATGGGTAAGTTATAAAGCGATTGCGCGGCCTTTAGATTGCCAAATTTGATCGCCTTGATAAAGGCCTCCTCGATGACTGGCTGCCTTGGAGTATTGGTTAACAAATCACAAAGGAGTTGCACAATGGACACTTGATCGTGCATTGCTGCATGAACCAACTCACGCTCAACAACAGTTAACAATTGTGCATTGGGTGGCAAATTACCGATAAAACGACCAACATCCCCATGACCGAGTTGGATCGATCTTTTTAAAGCTTTCGCTACCATAGTAGCTGATGGCGCGCATGTATCTCGATGACAGCAGTATTCCACAATGTTTAAGTAACCATACGCAGCGCCACAATTTAAAACCTGTTCAATGTGTTTCGCCTGCAACTGGGTAACTGCCCCATCACAAAGGAATTGTATGGTTCTTGACTGTCCCGCCTTTGCAGCCAAACTCAGCAACTCTTTCAACACGGCTTGTTGTGGTTTATGAAGTGACGCACTGCAGAAATATTCAACCACATTCCATTGTTGAGCATCAGCGGCTATCCGTACTGCATGATTGATAGCATCAGGGTCAATGACAACTCTGCGTTCTAACCAGCGGATCAACCCAACATTTCCGTGTTCAGCGGCTCGATTAAACACACAGCCATTACTATAATCCGTCTGCAGCCATTGGTCTCTTCTCGCCTCATTCGCATCGAATTTAGCAATAATCATATCTCTAACACCGTCGTCGTCAATTGTCGTCAGTAACTCTATCAACACGCGTTCATATTCACTCACACGGTCAGCCAATAACTCAGGAACGACCTCTAAAGCCTCAACGTAATCATCGATAACGAACGTACCCGCATGCATTGAAAAATACGATTTGGCCCAATGGGCTTGCAACCTGTATTTATCATTGGGGCAGTTGTTTGGTATAGAAATGATTTCGTTTAACAACACCACTTTACGCGATAAATTTAGCCAACTATCTTCAATAATGTGGTAATTTGCTGTATTCAATGTGCCGGTAACAACTTGTTCTGTAACGCAGCGATCGAATTGCGACTGCAGCTGTTGATACCTGTTGGTTAAAATGGTCTCTGCCTCAGGAATTTTTCTTAATTGCTTTAATAAATAGTCATCATCCAGAACGTGTGGATGCTCTAGAACCAAATCAACAATCGCTTCGTATACCTGCAAAGCCACTGCTTTGTTGACATCTCGGAAAGCAACCAACACCGCTAGAAGTTGAGAAATCACATCCCATGCTTCACTTTGTAACAACTTTATTTCATCGAGGTAATGTGTAATAAAGCCCTCATCTACCCTGTTCAACAAAAATGGTTTATAGGGCAACAAGTGCAACACTGATCCGCTGTGGCGAGTAACAAGTTTCTCTACTGTGGCATCATCAATCAATGATGCCAACGCTTTTAAAACGCTAGAGCGCCCCCCGCCTCCGATAAAGTTAAGTAATATGGGTAATTGCTCTGCAATAGAAGCCTCTCGATTGAAGAAATCATGTAAGGCTGCACGCCAAGTAGCATTGTCGCAGCCAGCATGCCAACGGAGAGCATCATTAAGAAAGAGAGAACCGAATAAGCTATATAGTGCGTCAAAATTCTCAGCAGTAGGCGTAAATTCAAGTGGTGATACCTTGATCTCGACTCGATGTAATGTGCTTTGTAGTGAAAGCGCCCCCTTGATCGAATGAGAGTGAGTCCCACCCTCTTCGCAATGAAAACTACGATCCTCGCATTGAACTTTGCTTGCTTCCTCAACCAATTCGCGCGTTTCAGGAAACATCCCCAGCAAATTATAAAAATGTTGAACAGAATTATTCGGGGTACCTAACCAGGCAGCATGATATAGCATGAATTTCTGCAACAAATCCGTTTCGATGATCCGATGACTCAACAAACCTCGCCTCACCATCCACAACACCATCGCTGCAAATTTTTCTTCATCATCAAGGCATTGCTCAAAATAGTGAACAATCGATAATACGTTTTCTTGAGCATGTAGTTTTGTGGTCAACTGAGCCAAATAATCCGTTGTTTTTTCTGCAGATACCATCAAATTAACTTGCATATATCCATCGAAATATTTCTGGTTTGCGTAAAAAAATGCCAACGCTTCTTCTTTGTTTTCACGCAATAACTCAAAAAAAATACGGTTTATTTTTTCCTCTTTTTGGTCAATAAATTTATCATCATCACCCACTGCTATTAAATATTTGAGTGATAATAAGAATGGATTAACATGAGGAAGCGCTCCCAACTCTTTAGCGAATGAAGCAATGAAACTTAAACAGGAGTCTTGTTGAGAAATAAAATTGGCAATATCGCTGATAATCTCTGCGGGGGCTTTATCCCCCCTAGCTGAATATAAATCAGCGAGCAGTGTGCGTCGCCTGACTAGGGCATGAGCATGTTCAGATTCGAAAACAGAACGGGTGAGCTTTTGTGGAGTAAAATCAAGCTCAACTAGGTTACCGGTAAACCAGGAAAATATATCGTTAAGCATGGCATTCGCTCACTTTCTTTTGATCCCTGATTGACTATTATTAAAGTAATTTTGATCCAAGGTCAAGTTGGGAGTTATATTTGAGCGGCTTCAACGTCTTGACATTAATTAATGCCCCGCTTAGCATGCGTTTATTCTTTGTTAGAGGACACGCGATGGAAATTCACCATTTGCGAGATTTAGTGAGTGAAGACTTTACGGCCGTCAACGCTTTAATCATCGAAAAAATCCACTCTCATATTAGTTTAATTGATGATTTAGCAAATCACATTGTCAGTAGTGGTGGTAAGCGATTACGTCCATTATTGGTACTGCTTTCAAGCTATGCTTGTGGTTATAAAGGCAAAGACCATATCACTCTTGCGGCAATGGTCGAGTTTTTCCATACGGCTACATTACTGCATGATGATGTCGTGGATGAATCGACGCTGCGGCGCGGTCAGGAAACTGCCAATGAAATTTGGGGCAGCAAAGCTAGTATTTTGGTGGGCGACTATCTATTTACGCAATACATGCAAATGATGATTGATGTTGGCGATTTAGACATTATGCGATTATTAGCCGGCATATCACACCAAATCGGTTGTGGAGAAATCAAGCAACTGGCCAACCGACATAATTCCGCTCTTACCATTGATGAATATTTTGACGTCATTCGCGCCAAGACGTCCCTATTATTTGCTGCCTCATCAAGTTTAGGTGCGCTAGTAAACAAAGCTGATGAGACTGTCCAAAAAGGTTTGTACGATTACGGACTCCACCTAGGAAATGCATTTCAGTTGATTGACGACGCATTGGATTATTGCTCAGACGCGCAAACCATTGGTAAAAATATCGGTGATGATTTAGCAGACGGCAAAGCCACCCTCCCCTTGATCCATGCTTTAAAACATTGTACCAGCGAACAACAATTAAAAATCAAACAAAGTTTAGAAAAAGGTACGTTGCAATATTTACCTGAAATCTTGGACGCAGTCGCCGCAACAAAAGCCATCGATTATACGCGGAGCATAGCAGCGATCGAGGTAGACCTCGCTATTTCCGCTTTACAAGTTTTGCCAGCCTCAAAGTACAAAGACGCCCTTGCCGAGCTTGCAAAATACGCCATACATCGTGATCATTAAGAACAAGTAAAATGACACGTTCGGAGTGTAGCTCAGCCTGGTAGAGCACTGTCTTCGGGAGGCAGGGGTCGCAGGTTCAATTCCTGTCACTCCGACCAAATAAACAAGGGTCTCAAGAATTTTACCAACATGATTTGACCCTTAAATTGAATGCGTCGTCATTATTTAAAATACAAAACCATGATAAAGAATGTGTTCATGAAAACGCTACTGTTAATTTTTCAACAATGTGAAAAGACCTTTCTTGTGCTCTTGTCGGCCATCCAAAAATAGATTTTCAATTCCCACAATATGTTGTTGGTTATTAGGGTAATTATTGAATCATCACAAAAGAGAATAGACACCCACTCATGCTAACGTCAGAGGAGCCATCTGGAAATACGCCAGCAATGAAGAGAAGAAAAATATAAATTCATAACACTTTTTATTGATATAACCGATGTTCCGCAGCTAATTTGAAGTAATTTTCAATTAAAAGGCTCTGAAAGCCCCCATTGAGTTCAAATCAAGACAAAGATCAATCGATAACAAGAGATAGATCAAATCAATCAACGTGGTAATACCGTATGCTAGCGCGCATGTTTTTTTATTTTTTGAAGCCATGTCATTAAATCGCGATACCGTAAGTAGTGAGCAGTTGGGTCATCTTGGATTGGTTGCGGCCACCATACGAGAGTTAGGAATTATTGAAAAGATTGATGCCCGTCTTGCTTTGAATGAACGTAAAGGAGGTCTTGTGACCTATGGTCGTCGTGTGGCGGCAATGGTGCTGAATGGCCTTGGTTTTATGAACAGCCGTCTTTCAATGACCACCCATTTTTTTCAAGACAAACCTGTTGCGCAGTTATTAGGTTCAGAGGTTAATGCTGAGCATTTAAATGATGATTGTTTAGGTCGATGCCTGGATAAAATTGCAGATTATGGCGTGACCAAACTGTACTCTGAGATTGCATTTGAGATAGCACGTGAACAAGGAATACTTGGTCAACGATTACATTTGGACTCAACCAGCTTTGTATTACATGGACGTTATGATGATATTGATGTTACTGAAGATGCGCCTACGCCGACCTACGGTTATTCAAAGGCTAACCGACCCGACTTAAAGCAAGTTATGCTGTCACTCACCTTACGCACTGATCCTTGCCTCATAGCTAAAATCCATTAAAATTCGCCTCCTGGTTTTAGGGAGGGATAGCATGGACATGCTTGATATTTATACTGACTATCTGATTTGTCAAAACAAATATGCAACTGCAACTGGTTTGT
>CAMBDN010000017.1 GCA_945865355.1 Legionella genomosp. 1 | reverse complement strand
TTGTTAAACGTTTTGCTTTAAGCGCTCCGTGGCTTGCACTGACGTTGAAGCACGATGGTAAGCAAATATTTGCGTTACCCGCTGCGAAATGCGAAAAAACACGAGCGTTACGGATTAGGAAGTTGTTAGGAAAAATGTTTATTGAAAATGCCGTGTATCTTGATGTTGAGCAGTCGGGAATGCGCCTAATGGGTTGGGTGAGCGCACAAAGCTACCAACGGAGTCAGAACGATAAACAGTGGGTTTATCTCAATCAACGCATGGTGAAAGATAAACTAATTAATCACGCGGTTAAACAGGCCTATGAGGATATACTCCATCCAGGGCGTTATCCAGCTTGTTTAATCTACCTAACAATTCCTGCAGGTAATGTCGATGTCAACGTGCATCCAACCAAGCACGAGGTGCGCTTTCAGCAGCCTAGATTAGTCCATGACTTTATTACGTCACATATTTCTGAAGTATTGGGGAACAACAAGCAGGGAATAACGCCTGCGATTGTTACATCGGTACCAAAAACAACGTTTCAAATGGAGGTTCGTGAACATTTCATCCCTACGCCGCTGCAAACGAAATCGATGTTTGCTCCGACTGAAGCAAATACCTGGCATATCTTAAATACCCATTTTGGTTTGGTATTCCTACAGGGGCAGCCTTATTTGGTTGATTTAGCACAGGCGCAACAGCATTGGCTTCTATCGATGTTAAGCCAACACCTCCTTCCCTTGGCAAGCCGCCCGTTACTTGTACCCATGATTTATAAACTGGAGCGTGATTTGTTTGAGCAATATCAGTTGATGTTGATACCTTTAGGGATAGAGCTTGATCTGTTAAAAAACACAGAAGTGGTTGTGCGTACGATTCCCATACTATTACCGCAGTTGGATATTAAAAAGTTCTTGCAGGGACTGGAGCGTGCGGTTTCTATATCTTCAGATGCAATCGGGATGCAACATTTATTGGAATTATTGGTTCGTTGTCAATCATTTGATGCGCGTCAATTAACCGACGAGGACCAAACATTACTCACGGACCATTTGCGTCAGTTTGTTCTTGCATCATCTCCTTTGATGCCATGGTGCGTGAAGTTAGATACTGAAAAATGTAGAGAAATTACAAAGGTTTCTATGTATGTCTAACGTTATATTATGTTTGATGGGCCCGACCGCATCGGGGAAAACAGATGTTGCTTGTGAGTTAGTGCAACGCTTTCCGGTTGAAATTATTAGTGTCGACTCGGCGATGATTTATCGAGATATGAATATTGGTACGGCTAAACCTGACGCAGAGATACTCGCTCGCGCTCCACATCACTTAATTAACATTATTGATCCCCCAGCAACTTATTCTGTGGCAAGCTTTTGCGACGATGTTGCGCTTCTCAGTGAAAGCATTATAAGCCGTGGGAATATTCCTTTATTGGTAGGAGGGACGATGATGTATTTTCGCGCATTACAGCAAGGCCTATCGGTGTTGCCCCCTGCGGATGAAACGCTTCGAGCGCAGTTGTTGCAGCAGGCAACGGAGCATGGCTGGGCTTATATGCATCAAAAATTATCGCAAGTTGATATGGCGACTGCTGCCAGAGTACATCCTAATGATACACAACGAATACAGCGGGCGTTAGAAGTCTATTACATAACGAAGCGACCATTATCTGACTTTTTGGGGATGAGCAAGGGCACCCCTGCTTATCACTTCGTTAATTTTGCGCTCATTCCTAACGAGCGGATATGGCTACATCAACGGATTGCATTACGATTTGAGCAAATGTTACGACAAGGACTTGTTGAAGAGGTTGAAGGATTGCTACTGAAGTGGCAATTGACGCTTGAGCATCCTTCAATGCGCTGCGTGGGTTATCGCCAGGCATTACTATACTTGAAAGGGGAATATAATTATTTAACCTTAGGTGAAAAAGGGATCGCGGCAACGAGACAATTGGCCAAACGACAATTAACTTGGTTACGTCATTGGTCTGATGCCTATGTTTTTGCTGCTGAAAGTCCTGCTATTACAAGTGAAATAATGGCTTTAATCGAGCAAATATTAGATAATTCGTGACTGTGATGACTCGATAAAATTTGAGATGGAACTTCTCAGGAGAAATGAATGTCTGACACTAAAAAAGAACCGGCTTGTACAGAGAAGAGTTATACTGTGCATCGTTCTGACTTGCCCTTGAGCTGTCCTACGGATGCCATGGAGCTTTGGAATGCACACCCTAAAGTGTATTTACCCATTGAAAAGACAGGCGCTGAAGTTTGTCCCTATTGTGGCTCGCGCTTTGTTTTGCAAAATGACTAGAGGTTCTATCCCTAAATCAATTTGTATTGTCCGTTTATCTGCGTTGGGTGATACGCTCATGTTAGTGCCATTGATAAGGACACTACAAGCCAGTTTGCGAGATACAACAATTACTTGGGTGATTTCACGTCCTGCTTATGACTTGGTCGAGGGAATGGAGGGCGTTGAGTTTATCGTCATCGATAAACCAAAGAGCCTGGCTGATTATTGGCGGTTTAAAAAGCAAATGAGCACAAGGAC
This sequence comes from Legionella genomosp. 1, assembly GCA_945865355.1. Lineage (GTDB taxonomy): Bacteria > Pseudomonadota > Gammaproteobacteria > Legionellales > Legionellaceae > CAMBDN01. The sequence continues at coordinate 16,252 of CAMBDN010000017.1, read as the reverse complement.
TTTTGACGTTTTGCTCGCCGTGCAGGCGTGTTATCGAGCTAATTTTTTGTATCCTTTGATACGTGCGTCACGTAAAATTGGTTATGACACTCGGCGTGGTAAAGATTTTCATTGTTGCTTTATTCACGAGAGTATTGAGCCTGGGCATGATCATACGTTGGATGGGTTTCTTAGGTTTGCAGACGTCCTTGGGATTAAGAATAAAGAGATTCGCTGGGATTTGCCTATTTCGACAGCAGATCGTGAGTGGGCTCGGGCGCGGTTACCAAAAGATGCAGGCCCCATCGTTCTTGTCAATCCGGCAGCGAGTAAGGCGGAGCGTAGTTGGTCGGTTGATCGTTATATAGAAATCATTCAATACCTACAGTCGCGTTGGCAGGCTCAGGTCGTGTTAACGGGTGGCCCGGGTGATTATGATAAACAATTGGGGGATGCCATCTGTGGCGTAGTCCCTGTGAAAAATCTAATTGGTCAATCCAAACCTAAACAATTGTTAGCAATGATAGAGCAAGCAGATCTTTTGATTTGTCCAGATACAGGACCTTCGCATATGGCCGCCGCAGTGGCAACGCCTGTGGTAGCTCTTCATGCGGTGACAAGTGCAGAAATATCAGGATCCTATACGTATAGGCATTTGGCTGTTGATTGTTATCCCGAAGCTGTAAAAGTAGTGCTAAAGAAAACGGCTGAAACCAATCATTGGGGAACACAAGTTCACGGTGCTAAGGTCATGGCGCTTGTTGAAGTGGCTGCGGTTATCGCTCAACTTGAAAAGGTGTTCAAAATAGCCTCCTAAATGGTCGCTATTCATCGGAATCTTATCTAGATTTCTAAAAATCCAGTCCAGAAAAGCATTTCAACGTCCCGGGGCATTCGGGCGCTTCATCGGGGGACAATCAATGGATATGATGAATTACCCCCTGAATTTTTGACTATGAGGTTGGTGATGCACTGCCGGAAATGGGTGGGCTGGGTTGGGATGTTCGAGTATTTAATAATAACAACATGTTCTCAGTTAATAACATGCGTTCTTGCTGTTGCCTGTTTAAATACAATTGATAGTTGATTTCGGCAAGCAATGTGGCGATCTCTTTTTGCACGGAGGCCGTTGATGCCTGATTGATTTGATTGAGCCAAGTAGGGTTCGTTGCACCACTTGGAGTATATAAACGCCATGTCGCCATCGTAAATTCATTAAGAGCCGGGCTCGTGGGTGTTGCGCTAGAGCTCGAACTGGATGGAGCTTGCGGGATTCTTTTAGAGAAAATGTAGTAAAAATTACTATAAGCCACCGAGCTTTGTGCGGCATAAGTGCGTAATTTAGAAAAATAGTTGACCAGTTGCGCTTGAGCATTCATCTTCGCTGCTTGCACGCTTTGAACAGAGCTATTAGCCGCTGTTGCCTGACTATAGAGCTGGTCGTAGTTTTTTAGTTGAGGTAAGGACCCCGGGTTAACCGCTCCTGTTACATATCGAATAAAATTGGCTGCTTCTTGGAGTTGATTCTGGGCCTGAAGACCGCAGTTAGAGCCTGATTGACCATTACTACTTCCGCCGCCATTATTACTTTGGCAACCATTTTGATTCGAATTAGAAGAGTCCACGGAGTACATGAGTGGGCCTATTAGGGTATTGCTATTCAATTGGTTTATAAACTGCAGATTGTAAGTATCAGTATAATAGACATAGGTGGCTGGTAAAGAGCCAATGACATTGCTCATGACTTGGTATTGATTCAAATATTTGCACGTTGGAAATGAATTTGAAGCGGTGTTTGACGTCGTGTTATCGCCACCCGTCCAGTTGCTTCCATCGTAACTCATGCAGTAACTGTAATCTGGAGTGCCAAGAATATTTAAAACAGCTTGGCTTACAGGGTCTTGTTGATAAGTTTTTTGGTCAATTGCCTCACTAACCGTGGGAGCATTCCCTTGAGTTGATGTGGCGTTATATGGCTTGAATGTAAAGTCTGCAAAAGTGTTAATGGTTGAGTAGGTTGAATTATCGCTAGGGACGAAGGTAGATGACAACGTCATCGGTATTGCACTAAAAAAAGACTGAATCATCTGGCTGAAGAAAGGGAGCTGTGCGCTACCACCAGAACTTGTGCTTGGGATCAATTGGGTCAGTGTAGAGCTGACCAATGGTGAGATAGGTGTTTGTGGCGATTGGGTTACATTGTAGCCCATGTATGCTCCAAAATTAACCAAGTAAGAGGCTATGTTACCGGTATTTTCACCAATTAATGGACCAAAAGGATCCTGATCTTGAGCATGCACTGTCGGTGCAAACAAAGTGGCTGCTAACAATAGGTTTTGTAGCGCTAGTCGATATATGGCTTTCATTATTCTTCCCCTTCAAGAGCACGGGATACAAGTTTTAGTCGATATTCAGAAAAAACACGGGCTAATAAACGTAACCGCTCAAAGACAATATTTCGTTTGAGAAAAAAGCCAGCTGCATCGTGACTGCCTGTACTATTTTCTTCTGCATGAATCAGTATTTTCGATGCACTACCAGGATGAACGGTATCAATGGCTTGTAACAAACGAAGCCCCCGACCGGATTTAATGTTTCCAACGATACGAATAAATTTATCTTCTTGGCCTAAAGTACTCATGTCGACAAAGGTGATATCATCCAGTTCTTTACCCAGTTGACTCATTGCCTGTTCGAGCTGTGGATTCCCGTCTAGGGTCCAGTCTTCTACACTTTCCATGAAGGTCACAACCCGATAAATCATCGGATCAACATAGTCATTCCAGTACTGCGCAGCGGCTTCGTGACTTAGGTCGGGCATTATTTTACTCTTTTTTTACTGACAACCTATTGATAGATTGCACCTTAAGTAACTATTATCATATATTATGAGGTATAAATGTCTATTGGAAAACCGTAAAATTTATGAAAAATAAATCGGGTTCAAGAACTGGCAGTGTTTTTTCGCGGATTATTAACATTCGATCCTGGTCTGATTGGGAGCGAACGAAAACATTGTCCTCCTATCTAGCCGGAAGTATCGTCAAAGTCTTCGTGCCACAGAAAGCCACGAAGAGTGAGTCATTTGAAGCCGCAATAAAACGTTTGAATTTGACGGAAAAAGATCTTCTCGTTCGGCGAAGAAACTTGTTACGGACCTCTATCCTCATGCTAGTTATTGCCTTTTTATTATTACTATACTCCGGATATCATTTCTTTAATGGCCACATAATGGGTGGTTTATTATCTATAGTGGTGATGTTGGTTGCCCTGGTGTTGGCATTCCGCTATCACTTTTGGTATTTCCAGATGAAAGAGCGCAAGCTGGGCTGCTCATTCAATGAGTGGTTTAAGCGAAGCATAAAGGGTGATAAACAATGAAAAAATATCTGGCTATGTTTTTTTCGTTCTTCCCCGCAGTTGTTATTGCGGCGGCACCTGCGGGTAACAGTGCGTTGAGTTTTTCGCCCCCACCCAGTGATTTTTCTGTTGTATTTCTTGGGAATATTTTTGGTATCGTAGACGGTGTGCTGCATGGAACCGGCTCGCAGATTATGGGGAACATGTTTGCTGTATTTAACGCCGCGGTTCTTGCTTTAGGCGGTATTGTTATTATGTATACCCTCTTGGTATCGACAATGAATACGGCTCATGAGGGGCAAAAGCTGGGTCAGAAATGGTCGTCTATCTGGATTCCGGTTCGAGCAACAATGGGCTTAGCCTTACGGATTCCTAAGGCGACTGGCTATTGTTTGATGCAAATTTTTGTAATGTGGGTTGTTGTTCAGGGTATAGGTGCTGCAGATAAAGTATGGGCCGCGGCGCTTGATTATCTCAATCGAGGCGGTGTGGTTGTACAAACGCAAATGAATCCAACCACAGCGCTAACAGGTGGCGGGGCGTCTGCGGTCCCTGTTGGCGCACAAATCATTTTAGCCGGGGAAGTCTGTATGATTGCTTTGCAGGCTCAGTTGCAAAGCCAGTTGCAACTATACCAGTCTCAGAAACAACAAGGTTCAGGTCCCTGTGCTGGCTCACCCAGCGGTCCTATATTAGCTCTTTGTAATAGTACCATACCTAGTTTTGTGAATTCAGTTAATTTTGTTGATTATCAAGATAACACCGTTATTCCTGATAATGTTGATAGCATAACCTTGTCAATCCCGATGCCTAATTTTAAAAAAGACCCCGTTTTTTCACCGTTAACGGGTATCTGTGGCACGATTACCTGGAATACCTTTTCTAAGGCAACACTAAATTCAGTACAAAGTAATATTACGTCAATTACCGACAATGACAAGAAAACAGCGTCCTTGGCTCGAGTGACTGCCATTCAGCAGATGTATTTGGATTTGCAAACAGTCGCTCAAGCGATGGTAAACAATGACCCCGGTTTGGCAAAAAGCAATGGTCAAAATAATAGTGGTACAGCGAATTATTCAGCTATGGCCGCTGAGCAATTTGGAGTGCCTCAGTCAGTATCAGGGACTACCTGTGCAAGTAATCAGACTCCAAATTGTATTTTGTGGGGAGCTGCTGGCGGTGATTCAAATAGCACGCCTCTGTTTAACGGAACAGAATTTCAAGGCGCCATTCAGGATTATAATGGCATTATGCTACCAACACTTAATTTGGTGGCACAATCACAAAATTCTACTGCTGCTAATAATGGCCGAGCATTTATTCAAACTGCTAATTCACAGGGCTGGATCATGGCCGGGAGTTATTTTTTTGATTTAGTGAATCTGAATGTGCAAGCCAGTGCGAATGGCGCGGGCAATTTAACAGATAGCAGTTCGGGTCTGGATGGTAGTTCCTTTGATTCACAAGCATTGACGCAATCATTTGGACAAACGGGTTGTCAGGGTACTTATGCTACGCTTTGTACTTGGATGAATAACACGGCCTCATTAATCTCTCCAATTAGGATGTTGATTGATGGGACTGGCTCGACTATAAACCCCATACCATTGCCGGCCCAGGGTACAACCAAGAAGCGTAATGTCATTAGCACTATTGGCTCTTCCACCGTATATGGTTACACCAATAACGCTACAATTTTACAAATGCCCAACCAACCCGGTGTAAATACCCTACAGTTTGCTAATTTGGTCAATATATCAATCGATCCAACACCTTATTATCTTCCATATATAAGCTTTGGCTGTGGCAGCACTAATTTGGGACTTGTAACGGCTTGTCTAGGCGCATTGATTGGCGAATTTTTCTACAACATTATCATCGTTACTGTGTATAACGCCTTCTTGGCCGCCATGGAGACCTTTTTAGATAACACGATAAATTTGTTTTTGATGATTCCGTTGGCCGGCATGATGTCGATATTCAAGGTTGGGTTGGACATTATTGACGCCCCAGGGGTTAATCCGGTTGTGGCTCTTGCTCAAATGGGAACTTATTATATTAACTTCTCAGCCAGCCTATATTTGATGCTCATCGAGGCGTCTATTGCGGCTTCAATGCTTGGCGTACTTGGGATATTTATCTTCGCTCTGATGATGATGACCATGCCAATATTACTCGCATGGATGGGGATTATGCTACAGATTGGTTTTTCTACGGCATATTATGTTCCTATACTACCGTACCTTATTTTTACGTTTGGTGCGATTGCGTGGGTGATGGCGGTTGTTGAAGCGATGGTCGCGGCGCCGATTGTTGCATTGGGTGTAACTCACCCAGAAGGACATGATGCCTTTGGTAAAGGTGAGGCTGCAATCATGATTTTGATGAATGTTTTTCTTAGACCCGCAATGATGATCATTGGTTTCATCGCAGGTATTTCTATGACTTATGTTAGTGTGTGGATTATAAATGCCGGGTTTGATAATGCCATTGGTTTTATTCAGGGTGGTAGTAAATATGGAACAGGAGGCACGACGATTACGGGTGCGGGTTATAGTGCCCCAGGAACCGGCGTTATCAGTGGTGGCTACACAGGATGGGCAGGTGTTTTTGCTTATTTCTTCTCTATTCTTATTTATACAACGACGTATTTAACGGTGGTGCAAAAATCATTTACATTAATCGCATCGCTCCCTGATAAGGTTTTGCGGTGGATTGGTGGCCAGGCGGAGGGTGCGGGCCAAGAAGCTGCTCAGTGGGCTGGTGACGTGCAGAAACAAGTTGAGGGCGCAGGTAAAGAAACAGGTTCTGGTCAAGCGCAAATGGATAAACAGGTTGGCGGATATCTTAGTAAGGGATTGGGTAATGCGGGTAAAGGGATGTCTCAAAGCGGTGGCTCCAAGACCGGCGCCAAAGGTGGTGGTGGTGGAAAAGGTGGTGGTGGGGACGGTGGCGACGCTGGGAGCTCTGGCGCGGGCTCATAGTCCGCCCAATAGGGCCTATTGATAATTATTCGTTGGTCCAATATAGAGTTGATCTCGACACAATGTCAAACGATTGACTCTGATGATATTTTAGCTTGGTGAAAGAGTTTATCTGGGGTAAATTCTATATCAACGACTATTGCTGGGACTCTTTGGTTCCAGCGATTATAAGCTTATAAACCCTGTCACTAATTATCCCTTGTTCAAATTTATTTTTGGCATCAAGTGTCATTAATTGACCGCGTTGGCGGACCAGTTTACGAGTCGTTGTAGTGACGTCATTAGGGTCACCTTCCAATAGTATATCTCTGGCCTCTTCATCGAATACTAAATATTCACGTAAAGCAACTCGTTTTCCATCAACAGTAGGTACTAATTTTTGCCAAATACATAATCGAATCGTTTCAAGTATGTCAATGGTTCGACCCAGGCGTTCTTCTCCAGAAAATGAGGTTACAAGTCGACGCATGGTTTCTGCAACACCAGAGGTATGCAATGTGGTATAAACAGGATGTCCAGTAAGTGCCGCTTCAAGTGCTGCGCTAATTGTTGCTGCATCGCGACACTCGCCCACCATGATTAATCGGGGTTTTCTCCGTAAAGCATTGCGAACGCCCTCGGCAAAAGACGGTAAGTGACGTGGTATTTCTGATTGACTTACAATGGATGAAATCGTTTCAATTTCATCATAAACAAATTCGATGGGTGCTTCATAGGTTAAAACTTTTCGGTTTGAATCTTCTTTTTCAATAAGATCACGAATAATAGATGCTAAAAGAGTCGATTTACCTGACCCCGTTGAGCCAGTTATAAATACAATACCTTCTTGAGGTGCAATGGCCTCAAGGATATTATCTGGTAATTGCATTGTTTCTAACTTGGGTGGGGTTGTAGGTATGGTACGTAAAGTTATTTGAATCGCATCATGTCCCTCGACTAAACAGGCGGTTGCGTTGACACGGTAGCGATAACGTACACCACGATTGGGCCGAAATTCATAGTGTGTATCAATGTCCTTGCCAGATAGTAGTTGAGTGGTTGCATTTGGCCCATAAATTGCGTTAATTAAATCGCCTAGCTCGGTATTAGAAAGACCACGGTTTGTTATCTTTATTAGCGCACCATAAACTTCGGCGTAAATAGGCTCGTTTGTTTGTATAGTAATATCGGAAGCATTAAGACGCTCGGCATGCTCAAGCATTCTGTCCATAAATACTGGGGTAAAGCGTGTGGGTTCATCCGCCATTAAGTTGGTGTGTGAGGTATTCAACAAAAGATCTCCGGGTGCAGGTTGCGCCTTTACCTTAACTACTTTGCATTAGTTAATTGGGGTAATTACAGGCTGCCATGCTTTGCTGGTAATTACGATTTTAGCAGACTTGACCATTTTTTCCATGTGTTTGAATTGTTCCAGAGCCTCTTCATCTTTTGCCACAGCTGCTCGCCATTCACTGCTATTGATATTCAAAGCAGGTAAAGCTGTAATTCGTAAAACCCTATCGTCAATATGAATTTCACCACCATCGCCTGTAACGCCAAGATCAGTATGCGAAACAAAAGGCGGTGAGACCATGTTCATTGCTAACAATTTGCGATACAGGATCATGCCTGAAAAGTCTTCTTTGATACGCGCAATGCTTTCTTCAAGAATTGTATTGGCTTGATCAACACCGTTGTTCCAGCCTTTAGCGGTATAAAAACACCAGATTGCTCGTTCTTCTTTTGTATTCGGTAAAAGTGTTGTACTAGGATAGTCGGGTTTTTTATAGTCCATCCATAGGTATTGCCGCCAGTTGGGAGGGGTGGTTATAAATCGCGCTTGCTTAGACACTTTATAAGTGCGGTCAGATATACGAATGTTCTGGGTGTCGGCTAGATTTAACGTGTTTCTTCCTTCAAGCAGAACAGGCGGTAATATGTTGTGTTCGAGTGTTAGCGAGTTGAAATCATAAATTGCATCCAGAGATTGTGTTTGCTTAATGAGCTGTTCATCGATCTGTTTTGCTCGCCAAGACAGACCCGATTGCGCTCCCAAGCTCAATGCCGTTTCCCTGACAGCCATCTCCCTAATTTTTCCTAGCTTCGGCTTACTGGGGGTTCCTGGCGTTTTATTGTTTGCCATCATTTGTAATCCGGCAAGAGAGCCTGTATCACCTACCTGTACATTATTGCTGGTAGTAGAACACGCGACAAGAAAGATCACCAATGTGATGGCACAACTACGAATAAATTTTAGCATAGCGCAATTCAATAACCTGACTGTTAGGATAAACATGAAGATATGCCCTCTTTCCTGCCTGATAATCAATGTCACGCAAGATTTCAGCTAAACTCTCATCTTGGACATTTAAGCTAATCAAAACTGGAACAGCCGGTGGCTTCCCAAGAACACGGATACGGTAATGTGCCGCGTTAGCTACCCTTTCAGTCAGCTCTGCAATAGGACCAGACCAATCGACCGAAGCACGTGCTTGTAAATTATACGCGTTGGGAATGGTTAATGTGTTGTCCTTATTAGGGGGGGTAATTACCTTTTCAACTCTCGCCATCTGTTGCATGGAATCACTGACTGAACTAGCTGCTTCAGCAAGTTTGATGCTGGCATCATCGCTTGGATTATTGTTGGGTGGCTTTTTATACGTTGTAGACGCACACCCTGCAAGCAATGCAGTTGCCAAAATAAGCAAAATGGGCTTTTTGTTCATCTATTCCGTTAAATAATCAATTGAGATTCCGATGATTGAAACAGGACCCTGACTGCTTGTCAAGCAGATGTGATTTATTTTCAGAATAATGACGGTTAATTGAAAGAGTTAAGGACAAATAGCTCATCATTATTGAGTAATCGGGATGGCAACATATTGGGGAGGGCTTATTCCTGGTTTTTTTTGTACAGGCCATAAACAACTTGTCCTGCTTGCTTTAATTTAATGGGTTGCCATATTGTCTGATCTAGGGGAATTTCGGTTGGTGATTCGAAGTATAGCAACCCCCCTGTCGTTAACACATCGGAGTTGGCGAGTATTTCCAGGCACTGGGGTAGGTAATTTTTGGCAAAGGGCGGATCTAGAAATACAATATTAAAATGTTCGTTTGATTGCTGTAAAAATTCGCAAGCATCGATTCTTTTTACAGATAATTTGGGTGAGTTAAAAGATAGGGCCTGTTTTAGCAGGTTGGCATGAGCGTCAGCATTTTTTTCTAGCAGTGTGACCTTTGCAGCCCCGCGCGAATAGGCCTCAAACCCCAGCGCGCCACTACCGGCGAAAGCATCAAGACAAATAGCATCTCGGATATCGTGCATTAACCAATTAAATAATGTCTCACGAACTCGATCCGGTGTCGGTCGCAAACCTTCAATGGCAGGAAAGTGTAGTTTCTTGCCTCGAAACAGGCCACCGATGATGCGTATGGTTTGTTTCACGCGGAGCGCTCTCCTTTGCCCACAGAAATTTGTAATAATTTATTTGGTTTAATCAACTGTTGAAATGTCATCTTAATTTGCTCCACCGTTACAGCATTAATTCGGGCGGTATAGGTCTGCAAATAATTGTCCGGCAAATGGAAGAAAGCTATTTTCAATAGCATATCAGCAATACTACGGTTGCTGGCAAGTGACAGTGGATAGCTACCCGTTAAATATTGCTTGGCGGCTATTAATTCTTGTTCATTTGGCCCGGTTTTGATGAAAGCAGCTAGCGTGTCTCGTGTAATACCCATTGCGGTTTGGGTTTGGCTGGTCTTGGTGGACAAACCGATAACAAAAGGACCATTGCCGGGCATAGGGGATAATTGACTCGATACGCCATAGGTTAAACCTCTTTTTTCGCGTAATTCAAGCGATAACCTTGAAACAATAGATCCTCCCCCTAGAATATAATTTCCAACGATCAGCGGAAAAAAGTTTTTGTCGTGATGAGTGATGCCCAATTGTCCTAGTCGTAGTATGGTTTGTGATGAGGGGAAGTGAACTTCAACGTCTAATTCTTCTGTCAGTGGTTCAGCAGTGGGAATCTCTGCGGGTTTGTTGCCTTTGGGAAGGTCTTTCGTCATTTGCTCGGCTAATGCTTCAGCGGAGGCTCGATCGATTGCACCGACGAGTACAATCGTCGCGTTAGTGCTAACAAAATATTGTTGATAAAAATGGTGGACTTGATCAGCCGTTAATTTGTTAACACTGTTGCGATCACCAATGAGTGGATGCGCATAGGGATGGTTTTTATAGAGTACTTGAAAAAAAGTTTGATTGGCTATGGTATCTGGCGATTCTTGTGCCTGAGTAATCGCCATTAACTGCTGTTTTTTTTCTCGGTCGAAAGCATCTTCAGGGAAATCGGGGTGGGCAATGATTGCCACAAACGTTTCGCTCGCGGTTTTCAGCGCATCGGGACGGGTCAACGTTCTGAGATTCAAGGCAACCATGTTTTGACTGCTTGAAGCACCAAACTGAGCGCCGGTATCTGCTAGTTTTTCAGCAATGGCGTTTGCATTAAGGCCATTATTTCCTTGATTCAACAAGCGAGTGGTTAAAGCACTAAGACCAAAGTGCTCTTCGTCATACGCTGAGCCTGCAGCAAAGGCGATGCTAATATCTAGCATTGGTACTTCCATGGCTTGATAAAACACGACGTGTGCACCGTTTTTAGTATCCCAGGTAACAGTTTCGAAGGGAGTGACTGCATACGAAGAGGGTAGATAAGCCGCCCAAAGGCAGAAAAATAATGCCGTCCTGTATTTTTGTCGCATCTTTGTTCCTCGTGAGATGTTCATTTCTTGCTCTTGGTAACGTTATTGCCACCAGGTATGTTTTCGGGTATCAAAAGTGCTTCTGTCATATTATTTTCTTGAAAATAGTGTTGCGCTACTTTTTGTATTTGCTGCGCCGTGACCTCATTAATACGGTCGGCGTATATGTCCGCAAGTTGCCAGCCGATGCCGATCGTTTCCAGCAGTCCGAGTTCCATTGCTTGGCCGAAAATCGAATCTCTTTCAAAGGTTTTTTGAGCGATGATTTGATTTTTTACTCGTAAAAGTTCTTTTGTGGTTACGGGCTCAATTTGCAGTCGCTTGAGTTCGGCAAGTATTCCCTCTTTGAGCTCGGACGCTGTATGGTTTTGACTTGGGGAACCATAGAGAATAAATTGAGTTTGATACCGCGCGTACAAGTTATAAAAAATATCGACGTTACTTGCTAGTTGTTTGCCACGGACTAGCTGAGAACTAACACGGGCACTGTCACCAGCATCGAGTATGCTGGCTATGACCTCTAGGACGTAAGGGTCAAGCAGGTTGGCAGTGGTTGTTGTTTTAACCGTAGGTACAGTAAACCCAAGCATCATCATAGGAATTTGCGCCGAGCTGTTTATCTCTACTGATTTCTTTCCTAAACGAGGTGGCTCTTTCTGTGGTCTGCGTTCGACTTGGGGACGGTTTTGTATTTTGCCGAAGTACTTTTTTGCGAGATCAAAAACGGCCGCGGCATTAACATCACCAACGACGACTAATGTTGCATTGTTCGGCACGTAAAAGCGTTGATACCATGCCCGTGCGTCACTGACACGCATCTGTTGCAAGTCGCTCATCCAACCGATGACGGGGTGATTGTAGGGTGCAGTTAAGTGCGCGGTAGAAAGAAAGCGTTCAAATGTTAAAGCCTGAGGGTTATCATCTGTTCGTGAACGTCGCTCTTCTTGAATCACTTTAATTTCTTTGCCAAATTCCACTTTATCCAGTAACAAATTGTGCATTCGGTCCGCTTCAAGCTCAAAACTAACCGCAAGGTTTTTTGATGCGATTTTTTGGTAATACGCTGTGTAATCATTGCTGGTGAAGGCATTTTCTTGTCCGCCAATGGCTGCAATTGTTTGTGAAAAAACGCCCAGTGGATATTTTTTTGTGCCTTTAAACATCAGATGCTCAAGAGCATGCGACGTTCCGGTGATACCTCCTGGCTCGTCTGCAGAGCCGACGTTATACCAGATCATTGTGACGACGACAGGGGCGCGATGATCTTCCTTCACGATAATTTTTAGACCGTTATCTAGGGTAAACTGTTGCGTCTGACTCAGTGTTTGAGTGGAAAAAAGTAGTGTTAATAGGGTTATTAACGTGATGCGCATGCTACACCTCTCATCGAAAAATTTCCCCATCAATATGGTTAGGGTGGTGAAAATAGGAGTGATTATCATATTCACTAGCTACTCGTGTCTTGTTTGCTAGTGCGAGATGCGTTAATTGTTAGCATCATCCCCTTATCTTTGACAAAAGAGCAGTAATAATCATACCCTACGAAAAAGGTGATAGAATTCCATATTTCACCAGCTTTGTATATGTTAGGGCTTAAGAAATGATTAAATGGTTAAAACGAAATCAAAGTACACCGTCTTTGGAAGCTAAAGCTGCTTTACCAGTCAATCCCTCCATTGATTCTGAAATACAAGATACAAAATTGGAGCCGCTTGATGTGGCTGTTGAAGAGGCGGGCAAACAAGGCTTTTTTGCCCGCTTTAAGTCAAGTTTAACAAAGACCCGTCATCAGCTCGGTGAGGGTGTTGGCCGGTTGCTGCTAGGAAAAAAAGAAATTGATTTACAGTTGCTTGAGGAGCTTGAAGCGCTCTTACTTCAGGCAGATCTAGGGATTGATACCACGAAAATAATTTTACAGCAGTTGAGTGATGGCTTGGCAAGAAAACAATTGGCTGACGGGGATGCAGTATTTACAGCACTGAAAACCAGGCTACAAGTAATTTTGGCGACCAATAGCACACCTTTAACCTTGGCAACAGCGGATAAATCACCATTTGTCATTCTTATGGTCGGTGTTAATGGCGCGGGGAAAACAACAACGATCGGTAAACTTGCAAAATTGTACCAGCAACAGGGGAAAAAAGTGATGCTTGCTGCAGGAGATACCTTTCGTGCGGCAGCTGTTGAACAATTGCAGGCTTGGGGAGTACGTAATCAAATTTCTGTCATTGCTCAACATACTGGCGCTGATAGTGCTTCAGTTATTTTCGATGCAATTCAAGCCGCGAAAGCACGTGGTATAGATGTTTTAATTGCTGACACAGCAGGGCGGTTACATACGCAAAATAATTTGATGGATGAATTGAAAAAAATTAAACGGGTTATGCAAAAAGTTGACGGCCATGCTCCGCATGAAACGATGTTAATTTTAGATGCCAGTATTGGTCAAAATGCGTTAAATCAAGCACGTCAGTTTCATGAATCAATTGGCTTGACAGGAATTACGATGACTAAGCTTGATGGAACAGCAAAAGGAGGAATATTGTTTGCTATCGCTAATGAATTAGGGATACCATTTCGTTACTTAGGTCTTGGCGAGGGAATTGACGATTTGCGCCCGTTTGATGCGACGCAATTTGTTAATGCAATTTTCAATGATGATCAGGTTTAATCAGGTCAGCAAGCGTTACCCCGGTGGCTTTGAGGCATTAAGCCAAGTTGACTTTTCTTTGGAAAAAGGCGAGATGGCATTTATTACTGGCCATTCTGGAGCCGGTAAAAGCACTTTACTTAAACTGATTGCTATGTTGGAACGGCCTTCCTCCGGTCGGATCATTGTCAATGGTGTACGCTTAGATCAGCTGAAGAAAAAAGATGTTTATCGCCATCGTTTGAATTTAGGTATTACTTTCCAATCCCCTCATCTTCTCAATGATCGCACCGTTTTTGATAATGTCGCTCTACCGTTGCAAATTCAAGGTGTTGTACCACAACTGATTACGAAACGTGTTTCTGCGGCGCTTGATATGGTGGGCTTACTGAATAAAGAAAAAATGTTGCCTATTCATCTTTCGTGTGGTGAGCAACAGCGTGTAGGTATTGCACGTTCGGTAGTGCACAGGCCTGCATTATTATTGGCGGATGAACCAACTGGAAACCTGGATCCGGCATTGTCAACGGAGGTTATAAGGCTGTTTGCCCAACTTAACGAAGTGGGTGTTGCGGTTTTGGTAGCCACGCATGATTTAGCGTTGATCGCAGGTATGAGGCATCGGATTGTGATGTTGAAAGGTGGGCGTATATGCTAAGAAACGTACGAGCGATATTCGCTCACCATGTACAAGCAGCGTTGACTAGCTTTAATTTACTTTGTAAGAAACCGCTGGCGACAACGATGACGGTATTGGTGATTGCCATCACATTGGCGTTACCGGCCCTTTTTTGGGTTATGACTGATAATGTAAAACAATTGACTAGGATGTGGCAGCACGATGGTCATATTTCACTCTATCTTAAATCACCGATGCCCTCAGTGGATGAGGTCGATCTTTTGTTGCGTGTGCGTGGAACAGCTGGTGTGGGGCGTGCTACCTTGAAAACGGCTGATGAAGGCCTTGCTGAGCTACAACAGCAAGAGGGGATGCAAGACATCATGCATTATTTGCCTGAAAATCCATTGCCAGCAGTTGTTGAGGTAACTCCGGCAATGGGAATCGATACCCAAAAAAAAATAGAGCAGCTGTATCTACAGTTAAAAGCGTTGCCGCAGGTTGAACAAGCTAAAATTGATATGCAATGGGTTAATCGTTTTCACGCTATTCTTGGTTTCACTAGCACGCTCGCATACGGGCTGGTGATATTACTCGCTTCGGCTGTAGTATTAATCATTGGTAATACCTTGCGTCTTGCTATTCATAGTCGTTACGAAGAAATACAAATTTTAAAGCTCATTGGTGCTAAAAATTCATTTATTATTCGTCCGTTTTTGTATTCAGGGATTTGGTATGGTTTGGTAGGTGCTATTTTTGCGGTGCTTTTGGTTAATATTTTTTTGTTAAGCTTGACGTTAGTGGCTAATCAACTCGCCGCTGTTTATCAAATGCATTATTCGCTGGTTGGCTTGTCAATACGCCAAATGTTTTGCTTGTTAACCGTAGCTATTTTACTGGGCTGGTTAGCGGCGAGGATGTCCGTCAATCGGCAGCTTGCAGTCATTGACCCATAGTGTCGGCAAACAGGCGCTTACATTGCCAGATTAGCCGCTGATTGTTCTAACGTCATTTGGTAACTTAGCTGTATATTAATGGTACTAAGTCAAGGTTTTTTTATCCTACTCCGAATGGTTCTAGGGTAATATAACATCTTATTACTGGGATCTATTCATGGTCTTGACCCTGTCAATCCGGGTTGATCTTGGTCAGCTATTAAAAATTGTGATATGATCTTCCGTGCTGGTTAAGCTATCAGAGGAATAACATGAGTTCGCAATTACAACTTTCTACAATGAGCGTACCGATAGGTAGCCTTGACGCTTATATTCATAGTGTCAATCAAATCCCCATGCTCACTGCTGAAGAAGAATATGAGTGCGCGCAGCGTTTTCATGAAGAGGGTGATGTAGAGGGGGCGCGGCGCTTAGTTCTTGCTCATTTACGTTACGTTGTTCGTGTAGCGAGAGGATATTTGGGTTATGGTTTGCCCTTGAATGATCTGATACAGGAAGGCAACGTAGGTTTGATGAAGGCTGTAAAGCGCTTTGACCCCAAAATGGGTGTGCGCTTGGTGTCTTTTGCCGTGCATTGGATTAAGGCTGAAATTCATGAGTTTGTTTTACATAACTGGCGTATTGTTAAAGTAGCAACGACTAAAGCTCAGCGAAAATTATTTTTTAATATGCGCCAGATGAAGCAGCGCCTTGGCTGGCTTACTCACGAGGAGGTGGGGGCTGTAGCGGAAGACTTAGGTGTTAGCCGTGAAGAAGTGCTGGTGATGGAGCAGCGTTTAAATGCAATGGACGCATCATACGATGCATCGGATTCAGACGATGATGAGCACTCATTTAAATCCGCCCCTGCAGGTTATCTACACGATGAAAAAAGTAATCCTGCCTACTTGTTCGAGCAAGAGGACAGCGGTACACAACGGCGTGAAAAATTGCATTTGGCTTTGGAGCGCTTAGA
>CAMBDN010000016.1 GCA_945865355.1 Legionella genomosp. 1 | reverse complement strand
GGTAAAAAATCTAAGTTTACGTGCAAAAACCTTTGGTTTTGAGCTAAAGGAAATTGCTTGTTAATCAATTAATTACAGGGAAGTTCTTTGGGAGGCAACGAATCAAATTTTTCCTATTTTGGGTAACATTTATTTTGAGGCAACTCGCACAATAAACCAGCGCATCATGACGGCTGGTTTATTGACTATAATTGTGAAAATAATTACATGCTTTCGATCACTATTGTTCTTACAGGCAATAATGACTGAGTTTGTAGGTATAATGATAGCAAATAGTAGCTATCCTAAGTGATGCCTTTAATAGCCACATTTCCTGTTAATTAAAATTACACGTTTTCAATATTCTTACGATACAGAATAGCTGTGTTCCCAATTAACTGAACGAGGCTGGCTTTTAATTGTTGGCATAATTCAACCGCAATAGCCTTTCTATCTTCTTTTTCAGCACCATTGATTTTAACTTTTATTAATTCGTGAGCGAGAAGTGCTACATCGGTCTCACTGATAACAGCGGGCGTTAAGCCTTTAGCACCAAGTAATACAACGGGTTTGAGGTGATGTGCTTTTGCCTTGAGAGCTTGTCTTAAAGGGGTATCCACAATAAAAGATTCCATAAAATGGCAAATTATTGCACGTTTTGCTGGGAAAAGGTAGCGTTATTCAGTATCATAGGTTGAATTTTTCCACTTGATGAAAGGTATGCCACGCTCTAAAAGCAGTAAAAATTGGTTGCAAGAGCATTTTGCAGATATTTATGTAAAAAAAGCCCAGGCTGAGGGGTATCGAAGTCGCGCCATATATAAATTAAAAGAAATCGATGAATCGGCGCGCTTGTTTAAGCCGGGGATGACGGTGGTTGATTTAGGAGCCGCTCCCGGGGGATGGACACAATACGTAACAGAAAAACTAGATGGTCGTGGGACGATAATCGCACTTGATATATTACCGATGGATGCATTACCAGATGTAACATTTATTCTTGGTGATTTTCGAGAAGACGATGTTTTGCAGCAATTGATGCGCTTGGTGCCCGCGCGAAGTGTTGATGTGTTGTTGTCCGATATGGCACCAAATATGAGTGGCAATATTGCTGTAGATATCACACGCGCCATGTACCTGACGGAGCTTGCTTTCGATTTTGGTAGTAAAATGTTAAAGCCAGGCGGGGCATTGCTCATGAAAATTTTTCATGGGGAAGGCTTTGATGATATGGTCAAACAAGTGCGCTTGCAATTTGATCGCGTGGTTATTCGCAAACCATCAGCATCTCGTTCTCGCTCAAGAGAAACCTATTTGCTGGCTAAGGGCTATAATTTATAGTAACTTTAAGGGTAAGGACTAATGGTTCTGATCGGCGCGGTAGAGATGGCCATTCATGAGTGTGCAAAACTATATTATTAAGAGGTTATTGCTTTGAACGACATGGTTAAAAATTTGTTTTTATGGCTAATAATAGCGATCGTGCTGGTTTCAGTGTTCAGCAATTTTGGCCCACGCAACTCAACCACTGAAAAGGTATCTTATAGCCAATTTCTGAAGCAAATTGATCAGGGTATGGTTACTGCTGTTACGGTTGAAGACAATCGGGTGATTAAAGGGATGACGAAAAATAATCATCGTTTTGTCACTTATATGCCAGTACAAGATGACGCACTGTTGGGGGAGCTGTTAAAAAATAACGTGGATGTTAGTGGCCAAGAAAAACAGCAAGAGAGCTTTTTCCTGCATTTGTTCATCAATTGGTTCCCCATGTTGTTATTGATAGGTGTATGGATTTTCTTTATGCGCCAGATGCAAGGTGGTGGTGGTGGCCGAGGTGCCATGTCTTTCGGTCGATCACGGGCGCGCTTGTTGGGTGAAGACCAAGTTAAAGTGACTTTTGCTGATGTTGCTGGCGTCGATGAGGCCAAAGATGAAGTGAAAGAGTTGGTCGATTTTTTACGAGATCCTACGAAATTCCAAAATCTAGGCGGACGCATCCCTCGCGGGGTCTTGCTTGTAGGCTCACCTGGGACGGGTAAGACGTTATTAGCTAGAGCTGTTGCAGGTGAGGCAAAAGTACCATTTTTTACTATTTCAGGTTCTGACTTTGTTGAAATGTTTGTTGGTGTTGGTGCATCACGTGTACGTGATATGTTTGAGCAAGCCAAAAAACAGGCCCCTTGCATTATTTTTATTGATGAGATTGATGCTGTTGGTCGTCATCGTGGAGCAGGACTTGGCGGTGGACATGACGAGCGTGAGCAAACGTTGAACCAGTTATTGGTAGAGATGGATGGGTTCGAGGGGAATGAAGGTGTCATTATCATTGCGGCGACTAACCGTCCCGATGTTCTTGATCCAGCATTACTTCGCCCGGGACGTTTTGACCGACAAGTCGTTGTGCCTTTACCGGATATTCGTGGCAGAGAGCAAATCCTTAAAGTACATTTGGGCAAAGTACCGGTTGACAGTAGTGTACAAATACTGCCGATCGCTCGTGGTACACCTGGTTTTTCAGGGGCTGATCTTGCGAATTTGGTCAATGAGGCAGCATTGTTTGCTGCTCGGTCTGATAAGCGTAAGGTCAGTATGGCTGAGTTAGATAAGGCTAAAGATAAGATCATGATGGGCGCTGAGCGGCGTTCAATGGTGATGGATGACAATGAGAAGAAATTGACCGCATACCATGAGGCAGGTCACGCCATCGTTGGTCTGCTGGTCCCAGAACATGATCCGGTTTACAAGGTATCTATTATTCCTCGCGGCCGAGCACTGGGTGTTACCATGTTTTTACCAGAGCAAGACCGTTATAGCCACAGCAAGCGGCGTCTGGAAAGCCAACTGGCCAGTCTTTTTGGAGGCCGTGTTGCCGAAGAGCTGATTTTTGGTGCGGATAGTGTGACCACAGGTGCATCCAATGACATTATGCGAGCCACAGAAATAGCGCGCAAAATGGTGACCAGCTGGGGTTTGTCAAGCTTAGGTCCATTGACCTTTGGTCAAGAGGAAGGAGAGGTGTTTTTAGGTCGTTCGGTTAGTCAAAACAAAGAGGTTTCCGATCGTACAGCGCAACAAATTGATGAAGAAGTACGCGTTATTATTGATAGGAATTATCAACATGCAGTCCAAATATTGACTAAAAACATGGATACATTGCATTTAATGGCAGAAAGCTTGGTTAAATTTGAAACGATTGATGCTTTACAGATTCAAGAAATAATGTCTGGCAAAGACCCTTCTCCACCGGAAGGTTGGGAAGCATTAAAAATTATTGATAAAGATAAGGATCATAATGGCAGCGATGGTCCAATCAAGGATGCCACGTCCGAATCAATGGTGGATGATCCTGTTTAGTAAGGTTGTGATATATAAGTGAATAGGGAACAGTTTCGTCAGTGGTGTCAACAGTCTGTAATGCCGACTCTGAAGTCAATTAGCTATTTACGTAAGCCGTTGTTGATGGGGGTATTGAACATTACTCCCGATTCATTTTCTGATGGTGGCCACTTTACGGAGTTAGGCCAGGCCGTTTTGCGTGCCCAGGAATTGATCGCACAAGGCGCAGATATCATTGATATTGGTGGTGAATCCACTAAGCCAGGAGCGACAGTTGTTTCATGCGCCGAGGAATTACAGCGAGTTATCCCCGTTATTGAACATATACGTGACTTAAGTGACATTTGTATTTCTATTGATACTTCTAAAGCAGAAGTGATGGAAGCAGCGGTCACCGCAGGTGCATCAATGATCAATGACGTCAGAGCACTAATGGCTCCTGGGGCAATGGATGTTGCAGTTCGTTCAAATGTCCCTGTGGTTTTGATGCATATGCAGGGTTTACCCGGGTCGATGCAGGAGGCCCCTCACTATACCACGGATGTTATTGATGAAATTAATTCTTTTTTTAGCCAACGGATAGCGGCCTGTTTGCAGGCTGGATTATCACGTGAGCAGTTAATTCTCGACCCAGGATTTGGGTTTGGCAAGTTGGTGTCGCACAATTTGTCCATCGTAAAAAATCTTAGTGAATTTCAGCGTCATCAGTTGCCCCTTTTACTTGGCGTATCTCGTAAAAGTACAATTGGCGAAGTATTACAACGAGCAGTTTCTGCAAGGTTATCAGGAAGCATAGCAACAACTGTATTTGCGGCTTTACAGGGCGCGTCTATTATTAGAACACATGATGTTGATGAAACTAATCAGGCGCTAATGATCGTAGATGCTATTGTTAAAAATGAAGCGACTATTTGAGGGAAAAGAATGAGTCAACGTAAATATTTTGGTACAGATGGGATTCGTGGACAAGTTGGTTTATCCAACATTAATCCAGAGTTTGTATTAAAGTTAGGATGGGCCGTTGGTCGTGTGCTTGCAAATGGGCAACGAAAAAAAGTACTCATCGGTAAAGACACACGCGTCTCTGGTTACATGTTGGAATCTGCATTGGCTTGTGGCCTGTCCGCAGCTGGCGTTGACGTTAGATTGCTGGGTCCTATGCCCACACCTGCTATTGCATATCTTACTCAAACGTTGCGAGCGAATGCAGGTATTGTGATCAGTGCCTCCCATAATTTATTTGAAGACAATGGGATTAAATTTTTCTCGGCTGATGGCAGTAAACTACCGGATAATGTTGAATTAGAAATTGAAGCTGAAATAGAGAAAAAATTGCAAACAGTAGCTCCCGCTATGTTAGGGAAAGCGAAGCGTATCGATGATGCACCTGGACGCTATATTGAATTTTGTAAATCTACGATTCCTTCATTAACCCGTTTATCAGGGCTTAAAATAGTTGTAGATTGTGCTCATGGAGCGACATATCACATTGCACCTAATGTTTTTGCTGAGTTAGGTGCAGATGTTTTTGTCATCGGTAACAAGCCGGATGGTTTCAACATTAATAAAGGATGTGGTTCGACTGAACCGGAGGCTTTACGACAGCAAGTTATTAAATTCGGCGCTGATGTTGGGGTGGGGTTGGATGGCGATGGCGATCGTTTAATCATGGTCGATGCTATTGGGAATCTAATTAATGGGGATCAATTAATTTATATCATTGCCAAAGACCGCCAGCAACGGGGCATGTTAAATGGTGGAGTAGTTGGTACCTTGATGAGTAATTATGGTTTGGAAAAAGCCCTAAGTGTTATGAATATCCCCTTTTTGCGCACGAATGTAGGTGATCGATATGTTTTGGAGGCATTGAAAGAACAGGATTGGAAAATTGGTGGGGAGTCGTCTGGACATGTGGTTTGCCTCGATAAGACAACAACAGGTGATGGTATTATCGCAGCGTTGCAAGTACTTGCAATCATGGTCAAGCAAGACAAAACACTACAACAACTCAGTACGGGGATTACTTTACTGCCGCAAACGTTGATTAATTTAAAAACCGATAATGCAGTACAATTAGCTAGAAATCACCGTGTTCTTGAAGCAGTTAATGATTTAAAAACTAAATTACAGGGAGAAGGTCGAACACTACTCCGCCCTTCCGGTACGGAGCCTATTCTTCGCGTCATGGTAGAAGGTGTCGATAAGCAACAAGTACAAATGCAGGCGCAACAATTGGCGGATGAAATTAAGACGATTGAACAAGAATTGAAAGTAAGTAATGCACTATTGTAATTAGTTTTGGAACGAGGGTATATGAGACAAAATATTGTCATGGGTAATTGGAAAATGAATGGTCGCCTCAATCAGGTTACTGATTTGTTGCAAAATCTACTGACCTATTTACCTGAGAAGATTGACAGTGAGTGTGTGGTATTTCCGCCGGCGATCTATTTACCTTTAACCCAGACGATATTAGGGGCGGGTCGAATAAGCTTTGGGGCGCAAAATGTTTATTCGAAGGACGCGGGCCCATATACAGGAGAATTGTCAGCGTTGATGTTAAATGATTTTGGTTGTCGTTATGTTTTAGTTGGACATTCTGAACGAAGACACTTATTCAATGAGAATGAAAAATTTGTTGCTGAAAAATTCCACCATGTAAAAGATCATGATATGATACCTGTTCTTTGCGTCGGTGAGACACTGGACGAGCGTGAGAAAGGGTTAACAGAAAAGGTATTAACACAGCAATTGCTTGCTGTGGTCAGTATAAGTAACCGTGCTTTTCAGAATTGTGTTGTTGCTTATGAGCCAGTATGGGCAATAGGGACAGGGCAGACAGCGTCACCAGAACAAGTGCAACAAGTGCATGCGTTCATACGAAATTTGGTGGCTAAAATTGATGAAAATGATGCGAATCAACTGCCCATACTATATGGTGGAAGCGTCAATGACAAAAATGCGCGTTCGCTTTTTGCGATGCCTGACGTGAATGGTGGTTTAGTGGGTGGTGCGTCGTTAGATGCACAACAATTTGTGGAAATAGTGAAATGTATCAATTGTTATTAATGGTTCACGTGTTGATTGCCATCGTTGTTATAGGTTTGGTACTCATTCAACATGGAAAAGGTGCCGATATAGGTGCCGCGTTCGGCTCTGGTGCGTCAAATACGGTTTTTGGCAGCCAGGGAACAGGTAGTTTCCTGTTTAAATTAACAGGTGGTTTGGCTTTGGCTTTCTTCGTTACCAGCTTGTCATTGTCTGCAATGGTAGCAAGTCAATATCAGAAAGTAGATCAGCAGGTTATCCCTCAGCAGCAGACTGGAGCACAGGAAACAAAAATTCCTGTACCAGTTGATAGCGGAAAATAATAATAATTGGGGAGTTTTACATAAATAACATACGGTTAGTTCATGGTTTTTCTTTTGACGTCTCCTTGCTAAAATGACTGAAAAAGACGTAGGTTATTCATGCAGAGCCCACCTTGAAATTGCCGAAGTGGTGGAATTGGTAGACACGCCGTCTTGAGGGGGCGGTGGCGTAAAGCTGTGCCGGTTCGAGTCCGGCCTTCGGCACCAAACGCGAGTAATGTGAAATGATGCTATCACAATATTTACCCGTTCTTGTGTTTATTATCGTAGGCCTAGGATTAGGTCTCGTTATGTTGGGCGCAGGTTCTCTGCTATCAACGCATAATCCTGATGCAGAAAAGAACTCACCTTATGAGTGCGGTTTTTCAGCCTTTGAAACATCGCGTATACCATTTGATGTGCGATTTTATTTGGTTGCCATATTATTCATTATCTTTGATCTAGAAACGGCTTTTTTCGTTCCTTGGGCCATTGCATTACGTAAAATTAGTTGGTTTGGTTTTTCTGCCATGATGATATTTCTTGGCTTACTCGTCATTGGCTTCATTTACGAATGGAAGCGAGGCGCGTTAGAATGGGAATGATCCTGGTTATATAGAGGCTTATTATGGCTGTTGCAGAATTGCAAAAAGAAGGCTTTACAACAACAACTGTCGAAAAGTTGGTCGGTTGGGCACGAAGTGGTTCAATGTGGCCTATGACGTTTGGCTTGGCTTGTTGTGCGGTAGAGATGATGCATGTAGGCGCTGCCCGTTATGACTTGGATCGTTTTGGCGTTATTTTTCGTCCTAGTCCTCGCCAGTCGGATGTCATGATCGTCGCCGGTACATTGTGTAACAAAATGGCTCCTGCCTTGCGAAAGGTCTATGATCAGATGCCAGAGCCTAGATGGGTGATATCAATGGGCTCTTGTGCAAATGGTGGTGGTTATTATCACTACTCATATTCCGTGGTGCGCGGTTGTGATCGAATTGTTCCCGTTGATGTATACGTACCAGGTTGTCCTCCCACTGCAGAGGCACTTCTCTATGGGATCATTCAGTTACAGAATAAAATTAGACGTAAAGCAATTATTGAAATGTAAGCGAATAATGGTAGTAACTTAAGGAATTAAGCTTCATAGGCCGGTACGTTATGACCTATGAAAAATAGGGTTATGGGGTGGTGTATAAATGCATTTAACAAATCCCTACTAACCAACCCTTACTGAAGGGAACGGCCTTAAGATAGTGCCATTAATGTAACAATTATATTGTACAAATACAGGTGCTCACCTAATGACGAAAAAAAATGGCTTGCTTGAGCTATTAAAATCGGAGTTCGCGGACTCGTTAATTTCGATCAGCAAAGCATACAATGAGATAACGGCTGAATGCGAGACCGATACCCTTAAAGCAGTTTTGCACGAATTGCGTGATGGCAAAGTGTTTGCCTTTGATCAACTTATCGACCTATGTGCCGTTGACTATTTGCAATATGGAGAGTACGACTGGGAAACAGAATCGGCTACTGAAAAGGGGTTTTCGCGTGCAGTTGAAAGCCAAGAATCAAGAGCTTACGCATTAGGTAAACCGCGTTTTGCTGTTGTATATCACCTACTTTCTACCACTAAAAATCATCGCTTACGACTTAAAGTTTTTTTGGATGAATCACGGTTGATCATTCCTTCTGCACATGACCTTTGGAAAGGAGCTAATTGGTTTGAGCGAGAAGCATATGACTTATATGGTATTCTTTTCGATGGACATCCAGACCTTAGACGAATTTTAACCGATTACGGCTTTATTGGGCACCCTTTTCGTAAAGATTTTCCCATTAGTGGTCACGTGGAAATGCGTTATGATGCGCATTTGCAACGGGTTATTTATGAGCCCGTTGATATTCAACCGAGAATTCTAGTGCCCAAAGTTATACGCAACGACAATCGTTACCTTGAGCCAAGCACCCAAGAGGTCGTAAAATGATTGAATTACAAAACTATACCCTCAATTTTGGGCCACAACACCCTGCTGCTCATGGGGTGTTACGTTTGGTTTTAGAGTTAGAGGGGGAAACAATCGTACGTGCTGATCCGCATATTGGACTACTCCATCGAGCTACAGAAAAGCTAGTAGAAACAAAGCCTTATTTGCAAAGCATCGGCTATATGGATCGTTTGGATTATGTGTCGATGATGTGTAATGAGCATGCTTATGTTCGAGCACTGGAGAAATTATTGGATATAAAAGCACCCATACGTGCTCAGTATATCCGTACGATGTTTGATGAAGTAACGCGTATACTGAACCACTTGTTGTGGTTAGGTGCTATTGCTCTTGATATAGGCGCAATGACGGTGTTTTTGTATTGTTTTCGTGAGCGGGAAGATTTATTTGATTGCTACGAAGCTGTTTCCGGGGCGCGCATGCATGCTACCTATTATCGTCCAGGAGGAGTGGCGCGTGATCTGCCCGATACAATGCCGCAATACAAGTCATCTAGATGGCACAGTGCGCGCGAAGTTGAAAAAATGAACGAGAGTCGTCAGGGAGGTTTGCTCGATTTTCTGATGTCTTTTTGTGAGCGCTTTTCTGGTTGTGTTGATGAGTATGAGACACTTTTAACGGATAATCGCATCTGGAAACAACGTACTGTTGACATCGGTGTGGTTTCGCCAGAGGACGCACTACAATGGGGTTTCACAGGGCCGATGTTGAGGGCTTCTGGTGTAGCTTGGGATTTGCGTAAAAAAGAACCGTATGCAGCATATGATCAAATGGATTTTGACATCCCTGTGGGAAAGACAGGGGATTGTTATGATCGCTATCTTGTTCGTGTAGAAGAGTTACGACAGTCAAATAACATTATAAAACAATGTGTTGAGTGGTTGCGTGACAATCCAGGTCCGGTGAAGCTTGATGATCATAAAATCACGCCACCCTCTCGAGTCAAGATGAAGCATGACATGGAGGCGTTGATTCACCACTTTAAATTATTTACAGAAGGTTTTTGTTTGCCAAGAGGTGAGGTATACAGTGCTGTAGAGGCGCCTAAAGGGGAATTTGGAATATATATGGTTTCAGATGGTGCCAATAAGCCCTATCGCATGAAGATACGTGCCCCAGGATTTGCTCATTTATCCAGTTTTGATGAAATGGTGAGAGGACATATGTTGGCTGATGGCGTTGCCATTTTGGCCAGTCAGGATATCGTGTTCGGAGAAATTGACAGATGACGACTAACCAATTACAACGGCTTCAGAACCAAAGTCAACAACCAGATTTAAGCACCATCGTTAAGGTTGATAAAAATGTCTGATCATTCAGCTAAATTACTGAAGCAACTTATACCCGCCCCTAAGTTAAAAGAGATTGACCATTGGGTGGCTAAATACCCGAAGAGTGAAAAGCAATCGGCAGTCATGAGTGCGCTGATGGTCGTACAAGAAGAGAATGGGTTCTTGACGGAAGAGTTAATGGATGCAGTAGCGCAATATTTGGATATGCCAGCGATTGCTGTATACGAAGTAGCTACCTTCTATAGCATGTATGAGCATAAGCCTATTGGACGTCATCTGGTTAATGTATGCACTAATATATCTTGTAAATTGCGTAATTCGGCAGCTATTGTTGACCATTTAGAGAAAACTCTTGCTATCAACTTAGGGGAAACAACAGAAGATGGGCTGTTTACCTTGAGAGCAGTTGAGTGTCTAGGCGCTTGTGTAAATGCGCCGATGATGCAAGTAAACAAGGACTATCACGAAAATCTGACCGTTGATACAATTGATGCGGTCTTGGAGCAGTACCGTTGAAATAGGCCATGACTATAAGCTTGGTTGTTGAACTGAGCGAAGCGTTATAAAATTGCTGAATAATTAGAGAACAGTACTATGGTTGAATTAAATCAAGTTTGTTACCGAACCCTCCATCTCCCGGAGTCGTGGAGTCTTAAAGCCTATGAAAGTGTCGGTGGCTATAGTGCATGGCGACGTATTCTGAAAGAACAAACACCTCCACAGCATATTATTGATGAATTAAAAACATCTGCTTTGCGTGGTCGTGGGGGAGCGGGCTTCCCAACGGGCTTGAAATGGAGTTTTATGAATCGCAATGCTCCAGTACAAAAGTACGTCGTCTGTAACTCTGATGAAGGTGAGCCAGGCACCTGTAAAGATAGGGATATTTTAAGATATAATCCACATCAATTAATTGAAGGTATGGCTATTGCAGGTTATGTAATGGGTGCAACAGTTGGTTACAATTATATCCGTGGCGAATTCTGGGAGCCATTCGAAAGAACAGAGTTAGCACTTAAAGAGGCTTACAAAGCTGGGCTTTTAGGAAAAAATATTTTAGATTCGAAGTTTGATTTTGATCTACATAATCATTTGGGAGCCGGTGCATACATTTGTGGTGAAGAAACGGCTTTGCTGAACTCCTTGGAAGGTAAAAAAGGTCAGCCACGCTTTAAGCCGCCTTTTCCAGCAAACTATGGGTTATACGGTAAACCTACTACCATTAATAATACCGAAACGTTCGCATCTGTTCCCGTCATTATGGAAAAAGGTGGGGAGTGGTTTTTGAAGTTAGGAAAACCGAACAACGGCGGTAGCAAATGCTTTAGTGTTAGCGGTCATGTGAATAAGCCTGCGAATTTTGAAATACCACTGGGTACGCCCTTTGCAACTTTATTGGAATTAGCCGGTGGTATGCGAGACGGGCGTCGTATTAAAGCGGTGATACCGGGTGGTACTTCAATGCCAGTATTACCGGGTGATGTGATGATGAAGCTTGATATGGACTATGACAGTATTCAAAAGGCTGGTTCCGGTCTTGGTTCTGGTGCTGTGATTGTTATGGATGAGACCACGTGTATGGTTGATGCACTTTATCGCATCTCTGAGTTTTATATGGATGAATCCTGTGGTCAATGTACCCCCTGTCGTGAAGGTACAGGTTGGTTAGTCCGGTTACTACACCGTATTAAAGAGGGGCATGGTGAACCCGGTGACGTAGAAAAGTTGCTGAATGTTGCTAATAATATCGAAGGACGAACAATTTGCGCACTAGGTGAGGCGGCTGCGTGGCCCGTGCAAAGTTTTATAAAACATTATTTTCATGAATTTGAATATTTTATTAAGCATAAACATACAAGTATTAAAGCTTGTTAAATTAAGAAGGTTTGCCAATGGCCAACATTGAAATCGACGGTAAGGCATGTGAAGTAGAGAACGGCAAAATGATCATCGAAGTTGCTGATGAAATGGGGATATATATCCCCCGTTTTTGTTACCATAAAAAACTATCAGTAGCCGCGAATTGCCGTATGTGTCTTGTAGAAGTTGAAAATGGACGCAAGACTGTACCTGCCTGCGCTACGCCGATCACCAACGGCATGAAGGTATTTACAAAATCGAAAGAGGCGATTCGCTCCCAAGAAGCAGTGATGGAGTTTTTGTTGATTAATCACCCGTTGGATTGTCCTATCTGTGATCAAGGCGGGGAGTGTGAGTTACAAGATATATCCATGGGCTTTGGTCATGATTCATCGATTTATAATGAAGACAAGCGCGCAGTAGAAGATGATGACTTGGGTCCTTTGATAGCCACAGAAATGACCCGGTGTATTCATTGCACACGTTGTGTACGTTTCGGAGATGAAATAGCTGGCCTGCGTGAACTTGGAGCTACCGGCCGCGGCGAGAATATGCAAATCGGTACATATATCAAACACAGTATTACATCTGAAGTATCTGGTAATGTCATTGACCTTTGTCCCGTAGGGGCATTGACTTCAAAACCCTACCGCTTTACAGCCAGAGCCTGGGAAATGACGCAGCACGAAAGTATCGCTCCTCATGATTGTATAGGCTCTAACGTCTTTTTACATGTAAGAAGAAATCGCTTGATGCGTGCAGTACCTAAAGAAAATGATGAAATTAATGAAACCTGGGTTTCGGATCGAGATCGATTTAGTTATTTAGGATTAAATAGTCAAGCACGTGCGGGGCAACCAATGATCAAGCGAAATGGTCAATGGGAAGCGGTGGATTGGCAAGCAGCATTGAAATTTGCAGCAGAAGGGATGGCTCGTATTGTTAGCCAGCATGGTCCGGAACAAATGGCGGCATTTGCTTCTTCTTCTTCTACGTTGGAAGAGCTGTATTTGCTGCAAAAATTAATGCGCGATATGGGTGTTAGTAATTTGGATCACCGCCTACAACAAATTGATTTTCGTGATCAAGATGGTCAAACAATTATGCCTACGAGTTCACTCAAGTACGCTGATCTTGAAAATCAGAACGGTATACTCATATTAGGTTGTAATATAGATAAAGAAATCCCGCTTGCTGGGGTTCGCGTCCGCAAAGCATTTCGTAATGGCGCAAAGATTTGCGCTATCAACCCCGTTGATTATGAATACCATTTTGGGGTAAGTGAAAAAATTATCGTATCGCCCCAGGATATGCCAATGCAATTAGCCAGCCTTGTCTTAGCTTTAGCAGAAGATTCAACAACATTGCCCATTGAGGTGCAGAAACTAATCATTGGGCTAACCCCTGATAATACGATAAAGGCAATCGCAAAGAATTTACGCCGTCCTAATGCGGCAATCATTACCGGTGCACTTTGTGAAAATCATCCTGATGCTGCATTGCTACGATCATTGGTGGCACTCATTGAAAGTATAAGCGGTGCGCGAGTGTTACGATTAACGGTGGGGGCTAATTCAGCGGGCGCGTGGTTGTCAGGGATGGTGCCCCACCGCACCGTTGCAGGTAAATCGATTGATACGCCTGGACTTGATGCGCGGGCTGCGGTAGATGCGAAGCTTAAAGGGTATTTTTTGATGGCCGTAGAGCCTGGTTTTGATTTTGCCAACCCTTATCATGCGCGACAGTCAATGTTAGCGGCTGAATTTGTTGTGGTACTGTCAGCCTACCATACCGAATCGATTCAAGATTACGCAGATGTTATTCTACCTATTGCACCTTATGCGGAAACATCAGGTACATACATCAATGTCGATAAAACCTGGCAATCAGTAAAAGGTGCGTTGGCTCCACATGGTGAAGCACGGCCTGCATGGAAAGTTTTACGAGTTTTAGCAAATCTTCTCGATTTTAAAGGATATGACTATGTCTCTTCTGAAGAAGTGAGGGAGGAAGTGAAATCCCATGTTGAGATGCAATCAGAAAATAAATACAAGCCATTCTATCCGGAATCTCTCCCGGCAGTTAAACATAAACTAGTGAGAGTCGGTGAGTGGCCTTTGTATCGTTGTGATTCAATTGTGCGGCATGCCAAAGAACTGCAAGCGTGTGCAACGGCGGAACCCGCATGTATTCGTATTCATCCAACGACAGCTGATCAGTTGCAATTGGATTCTTCTGCTACTATATCTCAAGGGGAGATGGAGATTACACTCCCACTCAAGCGTGATGAGCGGGTAGCACCGGACGTTGTATGGGTAGCGAATGCAATGCCTGAAACTGCTGATTTAGGGCATGCATTTGCTGAAATAACTATAAAAGGGTCGTAGTTTTTTACGTTTTCTAAGCCAAGATAGGTAAGCACAACATGCTACAAGATATTAGTATATTGCTGTGGATCATCATAAAAATTCTGGTTATTGTGGTGCCACTGCTGATAAGCGTAGCTTATCTCACTTACGCTGAACGTAAGGTTATAGGTTACATGCAAGTGCGTATTGGGCCTAACCGAGTGGGATTTCGCGGGTTATTGCAACCATTTGCTGATCTAATCAAGCTGATTCATAAAGAAATTATTATTCCTACACGATCAAACAAATACCTGTTTGTGATTGCACCGCTGTTTTCGTTAACACCAGCACTCGCAGGATGGGCTGTTGTGCCTTTCAGTGAAGGAATTGTTCTAGCAAACATTAATGCCGGCGTGTTGTACCTATTTGCTATGAGCTCGTTAGGTGTTTATGGCATACTTATCGCTGGCTGGGCTTCCAATTCTAAATATGCCATGCTTGGCGCACTCCGGAGTGCTGCACAAACCGTTTCATATGAAATTGCTATGGGGTTTTGTTTGGTCGGGGTATTGCTAGCAGCAGGTAGCATGAACATTACCGACATTGTACTTTCGCAACGCGGTGGGTTTTGGCATTGGTGGTTTCTGCCACTATTACCACTCTTTATGGTATTTTGGATAGCTGGCATCGCTGAAACAAATAGAGCGCCCTTTGATATGGCTGAAGGGGAGTCAGAGATTGTTGCGGGGTTTCATGTCGAGTACTCAGCCATTGGTTTTGCGCTGTTTTTCCTTGCTGAATATGCCAATATGATTTTAATCTCAGCAGTCATGACACTGCTGTTTCTGGGTGGGTGGTTATCACCGTTTGAAGGGGTTTCTTTTCTTGGTGATATCTTCTTCTTCGTACCTGGGATTGTTTGGTTTTTTGCAAAAATCGCGTTCTTTCTATTTGTGTATTTATGGATAAGAGCTACTTTTCCACGCTATCGCTATGACCAATTAATGCGTTTGGGTTGGAAAGTGCTGATTCCGGTGACTATTGTTTGGCTAATTGTAACAGCCCTGATGGTGGTCGCCCAGGTAAAGCCATGGTTCTAGACAGCGAATCGTAACCACAGTATCTAGGCCTTTAATGAGCAATTGAATGAAAAAAGCATACATATATATAAAACATTACCTACGCAGTTTTCTGCTTATAGATTTATTACTAGGGATGAAATTAACCGGGAAATATTTTTTCAAGAAAAAAATTACCGTGCAATTTCCTGAAGAAACAACGCCGATATCACCGCGTTTTCGCGGCTTATTAGCCTTGCGTCGATATCCAAACGGGGAAGAGCGCTGTATCGCTTGTAAATTGTGTGAAGCTGTTTGCCCTGCGCTAGCAATTACCATAGAATCCGAGCCACGAGACGATGGATCACGTCGTACAACACGTTATGACATTGATATGTTTAAGTGTATCAATTGTGGCCTCTGTGAAGAGTCCTGTCCTGTTGACTCAATTGTTGTCACGCCGATTCATCATTACCACATTAGTGAGCGCGGCCAAAATATCATGACGAAGGAGAAGTTATTGGCCGTGGGTGACCTGATGGAAAAACAATTGGCTGCAGATAGGCTTGCTGATGAAAAATACCGTTAACGGGGTGAGAAATGCATGAGTTATTACCACAAATTATTTTTTTTGTGTTTGCTGGATTGACTGTAATATCGTCCTTGATGGTGATTACCCAAAATAATCCAGTAAGGTGTGTTCTTTTCCTGGTATTGGCGTTTTTTGCTAGTTCAATTTTGTGGATATTGGTTCAAGCCGAATTTTTAGCCTTGATCTTGGTGCTTGTCTATGTCGGTGCCGTAATGACGTTATTTTTATTCGTAGTGATGATGCTGAATATTGATGTCGAATCGATGAAAAAGCATTTTATTCGCTATTTACCGGTAGGACTGATGGTCGTCGCATTACTTACAAGTTTACTCATCGTTGCGATCCCTGCGGGAGCCTTTAATACGGCTGAGTCATTGCCTGTTGCAATGACTCAGACCGTTACTAGCGATTATATGCCCGAAGAACAATCAACGCATGGACGTTCTCTATCTAATACCGAAGCACTTGGTTTGGTATTGTACACCGATTATGTATTCGCTTTTGAGTTGGCTGCGGTGATTCTGCTGGTTGCAATTATTGCAGCAATAACATTGGTTCATAGAAATCCGATTCGCTCGAAGCGACAGGACATTACGAAGCAAATTATGACCCGCCGATCTGATCGGGTAAAATTAGTTAAAATGAAATCTGTAAAGTAACCGCTTCGAGGTTGAACTTGAACCTTGGCGAGCGCTCTTACCTGGATTCTTGGCGAGTAGTTATCTAATAAAATAAAACCAGTCTCAGTCTGTAGCATATTGACTGAGTACAAAATAACCATAGGGAATTCTACATGATACCCGTTACTTACTATTTGATGTTGAGCGTGATAATTTTTAGCCTGAGCCTTGTAGGGATCATCCTGAATCGCAGGAATGTTATTCTGTTATTAGTGTGTATCGAGTTGATGTTGCTAGCAGTTAACACCAATTTTGTAGCCTTTTCACATTACTATGGTGGCGTTGCAGGTCAGGTATTCGTTTTTTTTATCTTAACAGTTGCTGCTGCAGAAGCAGCAATTGGCTTAGCAATCGTGATGTTGCTCTATCGCAATAGAGGTAATATTAACGTGAACATGATGAATCATTTAAAAGGGTAGCAACGTGAGTATTTTACAGTGTTGTTTAATTATTGTGCTGGCGCCACTGATTGGATCAGTTGTTGCTGGTTTTTTTCGTCATCAGATTGGTCGAGCCGGAGCGCATTCTGTAACAATCGCGGCCGTTGGGCTTTCGCTTGTATTTTCGGTTTACGTTGCCTCCCAAATTTGGTCAGGAGCAGCTCCCAGTTTAAATACTAATCTATATACCTGGGCTAGCGGAGGGGATCTCTTCCCTTTTGCTTTTCATATTGGTTTTCTAATTGATCCGCTCACGGCCGTGATGCTTCTTGTCGTCACGTTTGTCTCTTTTTTAGTCCACATATATACCATTGGCTATATGGCAGAAGACGAGGGTTACCAGCGATTTTTTAGCTATATCTCTCTGTTTACTTTCATGATGCTGATGTTGGTAACTGCGAATAATTTTCTACAGTTATTTTTTGGTTGGGAAGGTGTTGGTTTAGTTTCTTATTTGCTTATCGGTTTTTGGTACCATAAGGAGCCTGCACTACAAGGGAGCTTAAAAGCTTTTCTCGTTAATCGAGTTGGGGACTTTGGTTTCGTTTTGGGCATAGCCCTGTTATTAGCGTATACTGGAAGTCTCGATTATGAAACAGTCTTTAACAGTGCTCATTCAATCTCTAGTGAAACGATAGAACTGTTTCGTGGACATCATTGGTCGGTATTAACGGTTACTTGTATTTTGCTGTTTATTGGTGCGATGGGCAAATCAGCGCAAGTACCATTACATGTGTGGCTACCTGAGTCAATGGAAGGTCCCACACCTATTTCTGCACTCATTCATGCAGCAACAATGGTGACCGCTGGTGTATTTATGGTGGCTCGCATCTCACCGCTGATGGAACTATCTACAACGGCACTTAGTTTTGTATTAGTTATTGGCGCGACAGGAGCATTGTTTACAGGCATGCTTGCTATCGTAATGAACGATATTAAACGAGTTATCGCTTATTCCACATTATCGCAGCTTGGCTATATGATGGCGGCAATGGGTGCATCAGCATACAGCGCAGGTATATTCCATCTTACTACACATGCTTGCTTCAAAGCGTTGCTCTTCCTGGCGGCCGGCTCGGTCATTATGGGGATGCATCATGAACAGGATATGCGTAAGATGGGTGGAATCTGGCGAAAAATGCCAATTACCTACGTTACTTTTTTTATAGGCGGACTGGCTCTCTGTGCTATTCCACCTTTTGCGGGTTTTTATTCGAAAGATACAATTATCGATGCCGTTCGAATATCATCAATTCCGGGTAGTGCATACGCCTATTTCTGCGTTGTAGTTGGCGCCATGGCTACAGCTATATATACGTTTCGTGCCTTATTCATGACTTTCCACGGTAAGCCACGCATGGACGAACATACCTTATCTCATATGCATGAGTCCCCATGGGTGGTTTGTTTCCCACTGATCATGTTGGCTATCCCGTCAGTTGTGATCGGCTATTTACTTTATATGCCAATCTTGTTTGATAAGCCATCATTACTAACTGCATCATTATTTGTTCTACCTGAACATAATGTACTTGCTGAGATGGCCAAAGAAGCAACATCACCGTTAAGCGCTATGTTGCACGCTGGCGAGTCTTTAGCTTTCTGGTTAACATTAATTGCAATTTTATTCACATGGGTTTGTTATATTCTTATACCAACAATACCTGCGTTTTTGTCCAATACCTTTGCTACGCTATACCGCGTCCTCTTGAACAAATTCGGTTTTGATGCTTTGTATGATTTTCTGTTTGTTCGTGGTTCTAAAGCATTAGGACGCTTGTTTTACCACGTTGGAGACCAAGAGATAATTGAAGGTTTGGTCAATGGCACTGGACGAACTGTTTGGTGGTTTGCTACCAAAGGTCGGAGTATTCAAAGTGGGTACCTATATCATTATATTGGGGTAATGGTACTTGGGGTATTAGGATTTCTTTGCTGGTTGTTATTATAGGCTCTGAAGAATAAGGTGAAGGTATGCATCATTTGTTAAATCTATTGATCTGGTTACCAATTATTGGTGGCATATTTGTTTTTCTTACGGGAGACGATAATAACCCCAACGTATCACGCTACCTATCGTTGTTTACAGTTATC
>CAMBDN010000015.1 GCA_945865355.1 Legionella genomosp. 1 | reverse complement strand
GTCGCTACGCTCCTCGCAATGACGGCATTAATAATGCATTTAGATCGAATATCAAACATAAATAACCCGTTCAACATTTGTGTATATCACTTAAGGGTTAGGGGGTGTTTGTACTAACTAATGAACCAGATTTAAAGGAGTACTCCATGATCATTATACCCAGCATAGATCTCATGAATGGATCTTGCGTCAGACTTAAACAGGGTGATTTTGCTGAGCAGCAGACCTATGAGATAGCGCCAGCAATGATGGCCAAGCGATTTAGACAGGATGGCGCGCGGGCGTTACACATTGTTGATTTACAAGGGGCGAAACGCGGTCAATTAATGCAGCTTCAGCTCATTGCATCGATTGTGGCTGAGTTTGGAGACGGCGTTCAAGCAGGCGGCGGCGTGCGCACTGATGAAGACATTGATGCCTTATTGACGGTAGGGGTTCAACGAGTCGTGTTAGGAACGTGTTTAGTGACACATCAGAATGATATTCAAGCGTTGGTCAACGATTACAGTACTGAGCAGTTGGTTTTCGCCGTTGATTTTCGGTTGAAAGACAATGTTCCCTATGTCGCTATGTTGGGCTGGCAGACGGATAGTCAGTTAACGCTGTGGAATATCCTAGATAGCTTGCCGGATTTCAGCCATGTTTTGTGCACTGATATTGGACAAGATGGTATGAAAAAAGGGCCTAATCTAACGATTTATCAAAGATGTTTCCAAAAATACCCTAAATTGTATTTTCAAGCGTCCGGCGGTATTAGCCGTCTAATTGATATTCAAGCGTTAAAGAAAATTGGCTTAAGCGCTGGGATTATCGGTAAAGCCTTGTATGAGAGTGATTTGTTACTTCCGGAGGCCATCGCATGCTTAAACGACGAATAATACCCTGCTTGGATGTAGCTAATGGTCAGGTGGTCAAAGGGGTTGCTTTTCAAAACCATACGGTAGTGGGTGAAATCTTAACACTTGCAGAAGAGTACAGTCTCTTGGGTGCTGATGAATTGGTTTTTTATGATATTTTGGCAAGTTGTGAGGGCCGCGCAGTCGATAAAAATTGGATTGAACGCATTTCACGACAGGTCAATATTCCGTTTTGTGTCGCGGGAGGTATTCGTACGATTGCTGAAGCAGAGTCCATTTTTGCAAGTGGTGCCGATAAAATTTCGATTAATTCACCCGCCTTGGCCAATCCAGAATTTATTACCGATTTAGCGAAACGCTTCGGAAGACAGTCGATTGTTGTTGGCATCGATAGTTTCAAACGAGATGGACGTTATCATGTTCGTCAATATACGGGTAATCCGAATTTAACCAGAGAAACGAGTAAACAAACACTGGATTGGGCCGAAGAGGCCACCAACCGTGGAGCTGGAGAGTTGGTTATTAATTGCATGAACCAAGATGGTGCTCGACAAGGCTATGATCTAGAGCAGTTAGCAATGCTTGCTGATCGTGTTAATGTCCCTGTTATTGCATCGGGTGGCGCTGGGACAACTCAGGATTTTATTGATGTTTTCCAACAAACAAAGGTGAGTGGTGCATTGGCAGCCAGCGTTTTTCATAAAAAAATAATAGCGATTCCTACGTTGAAACAAGCATTAGCAGCAGTAAGTATTGGAGTGCGATCATGATAAATGTTGATACCATTAATTTTAACCCAATCGATGGGCTTATCCCGGTCTGTATCCAAGATTATCAAAGCATGTGTGTGTTGATGATAGGTTATATGAATAAAGAAGCATTGCAATTAACCATAGAAATGGGCTACGTGACGTTTTATAGCCGAAGTAAGCAACGTTTATGGACCACGGGCGAGACTTCTGGACACTCATTAAAAGTGATCGATTTATCGTTAGATTGTGACCAGGATGCGCTGTTGATCTATGCCGATAATAAGGGCCCTACCTGTCACCGCGGAACAATGAGCTGTTTTGCTGAAGCGATACACCCTCCGATGTATTGGTTGTGGCAATTAAATGAGGTGATTAGAAAGCGCGCACAGTCAGCTGAGGAATTCAGCTATACGCATCAGTTAATTACGTCTGGGATTAAGCGGATTGCCCAAAAGGTAGGGGAGGAAGGGGTAGAGGTAGCACTTGCTGCCGTGGCGGGCCCTGATGAGGAGGTGATTGCGGAGGTGGTTGATCTACTATACCATTTGCTAGTATTGCTATATGTAAAAGGTATCCCGTTGAAAGCCATTGCACATCTTATTCGTGAACGAGGTCGGTCTTGAGTACTAAAGATCAGCGCGTCGATCTCTTTGATACAATTTTGCTGCTCAATGATCGAGAAGAAGTATACAATTTTTTCAAAGATCTCTGCACTCCACAAGAGATTAATGCGATGAATGAACGTTGGCGCGTGTGTCAATTGTTGGACAAAGGGGATTTATCTTACCGCGATATTCATGGTATCACTGGGGCGAGTTTAACAACCATCGGTCGCGTGGCTCGGTCTTTAAAAGATGAACCTTATCATGGCTATTTGCATATGCTGCAGAAAATCAAAGGGAAAGGTCTCAAATAGGGCAGTTAGGCCCTACTATTTCTATAGTCTGATTTTAATTTGTTCTTCAGGTGATTTTAATTAAATACTCAGTAATATCATCAAGTCTTATGATATTTTCTACCGCAACAAGTGTCTGTCATGTCCCTTTTTTTATCGAATTTACATCCTTACTCAATAACACGCCTATTTCGTCACTACTGATTGGGCGGCTCAAATAAAATCCTTGCCCATATTTGCATTTGTTCTTGATCAACAGTTGCAACTGTTCTTCCGTTTCAATGCCTTCTGCAATTAAATCTAACTTTAAAATTTTTCCCAAGGCAATAAGTGATTTTACAACCAGGGAATCATTTGACGCGTTAGTAATATCCTGTACGAATGATTTATCAATTTTTAACGTGGTTATCGTCAATCGCTTTAGATGGCTTAAGGAAGAATAGCCTGTGCCGAAGTCATCGAGTGAAACGCCTATTTTCAATGCGATAATGTCTTTAATCGTTTGTTCAATAATATTTGATGCACTCATAGCGGTCGATTCGGTTAGTTCAAAAACCAATAATTCCGGGGGAAAATTGGTTTGTTTTAGAACATTTTTAATTAATTTCAGTAAGTTTGGGTGTAATAGCTGTCGTGATGAAATATTGACTGATAATTTAAAATTTTTATAACCTTCTTTATACCATTTGGCCGCCTGCTCGCACACATTGATTAGTGCCCATTTTCCAATGTGGGTAATTACGCCAATTTCTTCAGCTAATGGAATAAAAATATCAGGTGTGACGATGCCGAGCTTTGGATTTTTCCAACGCATCAGTGCCTCCATGCCAACCAATTTCTTGGTTTCTAATTCATAGATAGGTTGATAACACATATAGAGTTCATTGTTTTCCAATGCAAATCGTAAGGCATGCGCTAAAAGAAATTGTTGGTTGTGTTTGAGGTGGTTTTTTGTAGAATAGTACTGAAAATTATTACGACCTACTTCTTTCGCATAATACATAGCGATATCGGCGTGTTGGACAATATTTTCAGCATCAGTTCCTGGTGTTGGAAAAAATGCTATGCCAATACTGCAGCTGATATGAATCTTGTATTCATTTATAATGAACTCCTGCCGAAGAATATCTAGTATTTTCTGTGCCACAATACTTGCATCAAGTTCCTGCTTGAGTTTTGTTGTGATAATTGCAAACTCATCTCCACCGAGTCGAGCAAAAAAATCATTTTTACGCATATATCCTTTAATGCGATTAGCGACTTCTTTTAACAGTAAATCACCCGTGTTGTGGCCTAAATGATCATTGATTTCCTTAAAATGATCCAAATCTAGGAAGAATAGCGCTAATTTATCATTATAACGATTCGTATGTGCAGTGTGCTCGGCGATAGCTTTTTCAAATTGAAAGCGATTATAAATACCGGTTAATGCATCAGTGGATGAAATAAGTCTTAATTTCTCTGTTGTTTCGTAGAGTTTTTTTTGCATATCCGCGATACGTTGCATCGCTTTTATTTTTGCGGCTAATGTCACGTCACTAAAGGGTTTTGCTAAATAATCATCACCACCGGCATCAATTCCTTGCTTAATGCTGAGGTCATCTACAGTGGAGCTAAGAAAAATAAGGGGGATCCAATCGTAACGATTCATTTTCCGCAGTTTTTTGGCACAATCAAAACCACTCATCTGCTGCATGACCACATCTAAAATAATAAGGTCAGGACGGGTTTTCGTATATAATTGAATCGCTTGCTCACCACTTGGAGCCGCAAGTACTTCATGTCCTAGTTTTGTCAGGGCATCAGTAAGTATCGCCAAACCTGTTTTTGAGTCGTCAGCAATCAGAATTTTCATTGATTGTTCCTGATTGTTAATATCATATATTAATATATATAGTATAGGTGAAAAGAGGACTTCTGGTACGAAGTGTTTGAATTGACGTAGCTGTGCATTAAATATTTATGATACAATCAACAGTTTTTGTAACTGCTGAGCCTGAGGGTGTGACATGAATGTAGAAAGCGTTTATCCTAAAGTCAGGGAAATTATCGCTGATGTGTTGGTTATTGATGAAGATGATGTATCTTTGCCAAGTCGGTTAATTACTGACTTGGGTGCTGAATCCATTGATTTTCTTGATTTGGTTTTTCAGCTAGAAAAAGAATTTGGCATAAAAATTCCACGTGGTCAACTTGAAAAAAATGCCCGTGGCGCTTTGGCCGAAGATGAATTTGAAAAAGGTGGTGTTCTGACGCCCAGTGGCTTGGCTGCGTTGAAGAATTATCTTAGCGAAGTACCTGAAGAGTTGTTCACTGCAAACATGAAAGTCAATGAGATTCCGATGCTGTTTACGGTCGAAACGTTTTGTAAATTAATCGTTGCAGCCGTTTCAGAGCAAAAGAACGCAGAAAATCTGGTCTGATGCGGTTTTTATTTGTTGATAGAATCTTGCAATTAACCCCTGGCCAGATTGTCCGGGGGGTTAAGCAGATTACTCTCGAAGATTCTTATCTTTGCCACGACGAACAGGGCAGGCTTTGTTTCATCCCTTCATTGATCGGAGAAGCCTTAGGTCAGTTAGCGGCCTGGAATGTGATGTTTAGTAACGATTTTACGTTACGACCCGTCGCAGGCCTTGCATCAAGTGCTAAGCTATTTCGACCTGTTTATGTGGGCGAGGTGCTGCGGCTTGAGTCTATTATTGACTCCCTTGATGAGACAGCGGTGCAATATCATAGCGTTGCACGTGTTGCTGATGAAGTTGTCTTTACTATCGATGGTGCACTTGGGCCTTTATTGCCAATGGATGATTTTATTGAAGCAGAGGTCGTGCGTCGACAATTTGCTGCAATTGATCGACCTGGTGATTGGCCGCCTACAGTGCAAATGCAAGCCCAATCCTTAGCGGAGCCGTCTTTACCCACGGTACCGATGGTTTTTGATAACATACTTGAGAGTAAGCCTGGCGTTAGTCTTTGTGCAGAAAAACGCATCGACCCGCAAGCACCCTATTTTCCAGATCATTTCCCAAAAAAACCCGTATTGCCAATGACCGTATTACTTGAATGTAAGCTCAATCTTGCCAGAGATTTTGTATCACAGGCTGGGTTTTCAAAACACTATCAGGTGAGTGAGTTGCGTAAAATTAAAATGAAAGACTTTGTGGTGCCAGGGTCTGTATTGATTTGTCAAGTTAGCGTCAAACATCATGATGAGCAGGAATTAATTTTAAGTTTTCGTAGTGAAGTAGATGGCAAACGCGTTTGTGTTGTAGAAGTTGTAATGAAAGAAAACATTGCTAGCCTGGGGGGTGGAAGATGAGACGAGTCGCTGTGACCGGAATAGGCGTCGTAAGCCCGTTGGGGAATGATGCGCAATCAACTTGGCAAAATTTGTTGGCAGGCCGATCAGGCATATCAACGATTAAACAATTTGATGCAAGTGCTTTCCCCGCTTATATTGCTGCTGAAGTTAAGCAATTCACGGTCGCTAAATTTTTGGCAACGAAGCAAAATCGTTTTGCTATGCCGTTCACTCATTATGCACTTACGGCCGCCGCCCAAGCGTTTGATGATGCTGGGATTGTACCCACAGCGCAATCAGCTGCGCGTTGGGGTGTGGTTACTGGTAGCGGTATGATGACGGCGGAATTTGACTATTTACATCGTTTTCAACAATCCTGTGCTGAAGATGGTGATACCGATTGGCAGCGTTTACAAGCCAACACCCGTAGTTTTTATCAGTTGACCGATTTTGGTAAAACCACCTCTAATTCGGGGTTGTCACTATTGATACAACAATTTGGTATTAAAGGATACTCTACCTCAGTGCAT
The DNA here is from genome assembly GCA_945865355.1 of Legionella genomosp. 1. Taxonomy (GTDB): domain Bacteria; phylum Pseudomonadota; class Gammaproteobacteria; order Legionellales; family Legionellaceae; genus CAMBDN01. The sequence goes on along the minus strand of CAMBDN010000015.1, from coordinate 13,370 downwards.
ACAGCTTGTGCATCGGGTGGGCAAGCGCTTGGTTTGGCCATGCAGGTGATACGTCGTGGTGATGCCGATTATATGTTGGCGGGTGGCTTTGATTCGATGATTAATCCCGTCGGATTATCTAGCTTTTGCTTGTTAGGTGCTTTATCAACTTACAATGAGACGCCCGAAACCGCAAGTCGCCCATTTGATGGTACGCGCAATGGTTTTGTGTTAGGTGAAGGTGCGGCCTTCCTCATCCTTGAAGAATGGGAAAAGGCGAAAACGCGTGGCGCAACTATCTATGCGGAGCTAGCCGGCGAAGGAAATTCACTCAGTTCGTATCGCATAACCGATTCCCATCCAAATGGCGATGGAGCCATTCAAGCGATTGAGCGGGCATTACAGGATGCGGGCGTACAAGCTTCGGACGTCGACTATATCAATGCACATGGGACATCGACCAAAATGAACGATTTGAGCGAGACTAACGCGATTAAAGCGGTCTTCAAGGATAACGCAAAAAAAATACCCGTCAGTTCGACCAAAAGTCAAACGGGACATTTAATTGCTGCCGCTGGGGCACTAGAGGCAGTGTTGTCTGTTTTGTCGATTCAGCATGCATACGTTCCGATGACGGCAAATTTAACCACGCCAGATATAGAGTGTGACTTGGACTATGTTGTTGAAGGACCGCGTGAAAAGTCATTGGGTGTTGTGCTCTCTAATTCGTTTGGTTTTGGGGGGTCTAATAGTTGCTTGCTGTTCAAGCATCCTGAGTTTGGAGGGGTGAGGAATGAGTGATAGCAATCGTGTATTTATTACCGGGTTAAGTGCGGTCACCGCTAGTGGTGCCACAGCGGATGAAACATGGGCTGCGGTACGAGGTGGCGAGAGTGGTATTGCTGAGGTAACTCAGTGGGATTTGTCTTCATGGACACACCGTTTGGGCGGCGAATTAAAAAATTTCCAACCCGCAAAAATGCTGCCTGATCGTAAATTAATGAAAGTAATTTCACGCCAGGACGTCATAGGGATTAACGCTGCAGTGCAGGCTGTGGAGCACAGTCAGTTGCAGCAGTACCGCGACACGCTTGATTCGGTTGATGCTTTTAATGATGCCACCGCGGTGTATGTTGGATCGTCAGGTAATAAATATTTTCAACAATATGATTTTCTGCCTTTGCTCGCCAAAACAGGTGGGGATATGCAGCAGTTTGCGGGTCATCTATTTAGTGAAGTGCACCCGATGTGGTTATTGCGTATTCTGCCCAATAATGTTTTGGCTTATACCGGTATTACGTATGGCTTCAAAGGTCCGAATCAAAATATCGCTAACCACGCAGTCAGCGGTACACAGGCAATAATTGAAGCATATCATGCGATTAAAACCGGACAGGCAGAGCGCGCTGTTGTTGTGGCATATGATGTCGCTGTTGAGCCACAAACCTTATATTATTATGAAAAGCTCGGCGTACTCAGTGCCCGCCATTTAAAGCCATTTGACAGTGAGCATGATGGTACGCTTCTCGCAGAAGGTGCTGCCGCTTTAGTGTTAGAAAGTGAGGCCAGTGCCCAGAGACGTAATGCTGAATGTTATGGTGAAATTGCTGGTGGTATTTCATCCTCTGAGGCAGCAGGATTATTTTCTCTTGAGGCAGAGGGTGAGCATTTAGCGTTATTGATCAGCCAATTGTTAGAGCAACAACAACTATCTCCTGCTGATATTGGCCTGGTGGTTGCACATGGGAATGGAAATCAAAAGTCAGATATCAGCGAAGCCCACGCCATTCGCGCCGCTTTTGGAAAGAAACAGGTGCCAGTGACCGCATTTAAATGGTCGATGGGACATACGATTTGTGCTTCAGGTGTTGTGGATGCGGTGCTAACAACCTACGCTTTACGCGAGCGATGCATTCCAGGTATAGCCAACTTTGATCAGTTGGCCGTTGGTTGTGAAGGATTGAATATCGCTAGCCAACAGCGATCGCTACCCAGTAGTCAAGCAAATGCTATCCTTATTAACCGCGGCTTTGCGAGCATGAATGCCTGTCTGGTGATCAAGTCGTTATGAGTGTTAGCATTGATAGTATCAATCAGTTAAATGTTTCCTTGGTAGGGAGGTTTATCTACTCATGCCTTCGTTATCGTCGTAAAACAGTGACGAATAATATTGAATTGGTATTTGGTAATACACTTCCAAAAGTGCAAAAAATTCATCTGGCTAAAGCATTTTATTCGCATTTGGCGACTTCAATGAAAGAAATGGTCCAACTGCGTTTTATGACAGAAGAAAAACTACGTGAATGTGTCGAGGTCCGTGGTAAAGAGCACATGTTGGCTACTGTTGCGCAAAATCGTGGTGTGTTGGTATTGACGGGTCATTTTGGCAATTGGGAGTTTGCTCCCATTGGTGGAATTGCTAGTTTTAAAGAATTCCAGGGTCAATTTCATTTTATTCGTCGTACCTTAAATAACAAAACGATCGAGCGTTTTTTGTTTCGTCGCTATTATCGTGCGGGCTTGCAAGTGATTCCGAAAAAAAACTCGCTACACCAAGTATGTGACGTTTTGGAACAAAATCATGCCGTAATTTTTGTGCTCGACCAACATGCAATGATTGAAAACCGTGATGGCATTGCAGTAGAGTTTTTTGGCAAAAAGGCCGGGACCTATCGCAGTTTGGCAAGTTTTTCGCGCCATTCAGGCGTTCCCGTAATCCCTGCAGCAAGCTATCGGCTAGATAACGGCCGCCATGTTTTAGAATTTTATGAGCCCATTCAATGGCAGGATTATGGCAGTACGCAGGAATCGCTTTATCGAAATACCCTTGCTTACAATCAAGCATTAGAGCGTATGATTCTGGCTCATCCAGAACAGTGGTTATGGTTGCATAAGCGCTGGAAGTTATAAAATATCAGAGCAACTTTATCGCTTCCAAAATTGCGGCGAAAAAAGGATAAGCAAGGAGAAAATTTCTAAACGGCCTGCAATCATTGCAAAAATCAGTAACCATTTGCTAGGTAGATTGAGCTGGTTGAAGGTTACGCTGATTGATCCAAGACCAGCTCCGGCATTCGCTAATGTTGCAGTAATTGCGGAAAATGCAGTTGTAATATCATTGCCCAAAGCCATAAAGATAACCATCAATATTAAGAACAGGGCGATAAATACCGAAAGAAATCCCCACATGGATTGCAGAATGTGCTCAGGCAAGCTGTGCTTACCAAATTTGATGGAAATGATGGCGTGAGGGTGAAGTAAGCGGGCTACTTCACGTTTGCTTTGTTTATAAAGCAGCAACGCACGCAAAACCTTGATCCCCCCGCTAGTGGATGCGGCACACCCACCAATAATAGCTAATAGTATGATTAATATCGTTATATAAGCGGGCCATGTGCTGATGGGGGCGGAGACAAAGCCAGTTGTGGTGGCTAAAGAAATGACATTAAATAGGCTTTTTACTAAAACGTGTGAGTCCGCTATGAAAAATCCATAGCTCACTAAACTAATCATAACGACAAGGCTTGCCGTTAATAAAAAGCCAGTGTAATAGCGAAACTCCTCGTCTTGCCAATAATGTCTGATACTACGATCTTTAAAGGCAATGAAATGTAGGGCGAAATTTGTGCCTCCTAGCAACATGAAAAGACAAGCAATCAGTTCAATTGAATCACTACCATAGTGGGCAAAGCTGCCGTCATGCATGGAAAAGCCGCCGGTGGATACTGTCGCAAAACTTTCCCCCAATGCATCAAACCAATTCATACCAGCGATCCAATAACTTAACATGCACAGCAAGGTTAATAAAAAATAAATCGACCACAGTGCTTTAGCCGTTTGAGCGATACGAGGGGTGAGTTTTGCATCTTTCATCGGGCCTGGGGTTTCCGCACGATACAGTTGCATACCTCCGACACCTAGCATCGGTAAAATCGCCACGGCTAGGACCACAATGCCCATGCCGCCTAAAAATTGTAATTGTTGCCGATAAAATAAAACGGCATGTGGCAAACCATCTAAATGCGTAATAATGGTTGCCCCGGTCGTTGTGAAACCAGAAACCGACTCAAATAGGGCGTCAGTCATGCTGTGATGTGCGCCTATAGCAAACAGAAAAGGTAGAGCCGCAAAAAAGCAGAGTACAAACCAAAACAACACCACAATTAAAAAACCATCACGATTTTTTAATTCTTGTTGTTGGTGGCGATTGCTCAACCAGAGAGCTATCCCAGTACTTAATGTGCAAGCAAATGCTGAAAAAAAAGGCAGCCAGAATGTTTCGTGAAAAATGGCATTGATAATGATTGGGGTTAGCATACTCAAGCTAAATATAATAAGTAGGATCCCGATGAGGCGTAAGATCGTTCTAATCTGCATATTCTTTGGCTCTGAAGGTCAAGTTGACTTGGAATAGGGATTCGACTTGCCGGACATAGCGCTTTTTTAGTAAGAGTAAAATGACATGATCACCTGCGGTTAAGATCAGCTCACTACTAGCGACGTAAACGCGTTCACCGCGCACAATGGCGGCGATCAAGCTACTCGGCGGCAAATCGATTTCATCTAAACGACGACCAATAACGCGTGAGGTATGCTTGTTACCGGTGATAATGAGCTCAATAGCCTCTGCTTCATCATTTTGTAAGCGATGGACTTTAACCATATTACCACGACGCAATTTAGTTAAAATACAACCAATTGTGATCTGTTGTGGTGAAATGGCATGATCGATACTGCTATCACTAATTAAATCCACATAAGCATTCCGATTGACTAGCGTCAAAGCATGCCGCGTGCCCAAGCGTTTGGCTTGCAGGCAAGACATGATATTTGCTTCGTCATCATTGGTTACAGCGCAAAATACATCAGTGAATTCTATGTTTTCGTTGATCAGTAAGTCGCGGTCGGCAATATCGCCTTGTAACACTGTTGTTTTATGCAATTTTGAAGCAAGTATATTGGCTCGTTGTAAATTGTGCTCAATTATCTTTATCCGGTATCTAGGCTCAAGTGTTTGTGCAAGTTTACTACCGATATGTCCACCGCCAGCAATGATGATTCGCCGATTGGGATGGGTATAGCGTCCTAGAGCAATGAGAACTTGGTGGATGGCTTGAGGTGCCGCGATAAAAAGAACATCATCGTTTTTGGCAATCACGCAATCGTCATTTAATGGAATGGCGATATTGTCACGGAATAGAGTGACGACACTTGCTTCAATAGCGCTTAAATGTTGGTCTAACTGGCGAATCGTCTTACCAACCATTTGCCCACCCGCTTGGGGTTTAATGGTGACCAATAATACCCGGCCTTCAGAAAAATCAAGAACTTGAGAAGCACCAGGGTAATCAATAAGATTGACAATGTGTTCTGTAACCAACCGTTCTGGGCTGATGCACACATCAACGGGCACATGTTCGTTGCTGAATAACTGTGGATATTGGTAGTAATTTTTTGATCGGATGCGAGCTATTTTGGTGGGGGTGCGAAATAAACTATAAGCAATTTGGCAGCCCATCATATTGATTTCATCGCTATCAGTAACAGCAATGAGCATGTCGGCCTTTTGAATTCCCGCCTCTATTAAAATATTAGGGTGTGAAGCGCATCCATGGACTGTTTTAATATCGATTCGATGTTGTAATTCTCGCAGACGCTCTTCATTGAGATCGATAAGGGTAATGTCATTGTCTTCGTGTGCCAGATTACGAGCTAAGGTACCGCCGACTTGGCCTGCGCCGAGTATTACAATACGCATGTTGTATTGATCTTAGTGTTTTGCGCAAGTCCTTTCATATTAACTCACCTTCATAAACAAATGTTGCCGGACCTGTTAAGCAGATGGAGCCGTCTAATGCAGGCCAACTCACTAATAAGTCCCCACCAGGCAAGCTGACGGTTACGTGTTCAATTAGTTGATGATAGAGGCGTCCGATCGCTGCAGCCGCCACGGCACCGCTTCCACAAGCACGCGTTTCACCACAGCCTCGCTCATAGACACGTAAAAGAATATGGTTTGGGTTGATGATCTGCATAAATCCAGTATTTGTTTGCTCTGGAAAGAGGGGGTGTTCGCTAATTTTTTTTCCAAGAACGTTTACTGAGGCTGTGGTGATGTCGGGAACGACGATGACAGCATGAGGGTTGCCGACACTGATTGCATGTATTGAGCAAGGATTATCGTTTGCTATGGGTAACGAATAAAGCACGTCTTGTTTTTTCGTAAGCAGAGGGATATCAGCGGGTTGTAGTTTAGGTTTTCCCATATCTACGGTCACACTGTTATCCTTGTTGATATGAAGCTGCATGAGGGTCGTGTTTGTGGCAACATGGAGGGTTTGTTTCGTGCTAAGTCCATAATAATGGACAAATCGGGCCAGACATCTTGCTCCATTGCCGCATTGCCCCACCTCATTTCCGTCGGCATTAAATATTCGATAAAAAAAATCGATACCTTCTTGATGGCTTTTTTCAATCAATAAACACTGATCAAAGCCTATGCCGGTATCACGTTGAGCAAGTGCTGCTATTTGGGCAGGAGATAAATCAATTTTTTGGCGTACCGCATCGATCACCATAAAATCATTTCCCAAGCCATGCATCTTTGTAAATCGGATGTTCATGATGTGGTTTTTGGGTGTTGTGATGGCGATTCGGGCACCGGAAGATAGAGTGGACCCTTTTCTCCGCATGATGTTAACAATAGAAAAGACAGACAGATAGGAACAATATAGCTGAAGAATTTTGTCATCATTGTGCCAATATATTTCTTTGAAGTTATCATTATAGCAGGACCAAAGAAAAACTCTATTTCTCTGACCTTGCATAGCGCGCAAGCATTGGCGATAATTTCCCATTTTGATCGGAGATATGCTGTTGAACTTATATATTAAAGAGCCTAGGCAACCCGCACAAGCTTGTGTCATTTGGATGCATGGTTTGGGGGCGGATGCTCAGGATATGGCAGGGTTAGCGAAGCAGTTACCACTAACGGTATCAGTTCGGCATGTGTGTCTTGATGCCCCAGTGCGTCCAGTAACGTTGAAAAATGGGATGCCAATGCAAGCATGGTATGACATTATTGGTCTTTCTTTGACGGATCGCGAGGATAGTGTAGGGGTTAAACAATCGGTAGAGAGTATTCAGCAAGCAATCGATAGTCAGCTAGCGGAAGGATTTAAAGCGCAGCAAATTTTCTTAGCAGGCTTTTCTCAAGGCGGGGCAATGGCGTTATATGCCGGCTTGAATATCACTCAGGAGCTGGGCGGGATTATTGCCTTATCAGCCTATTTACCGTTAGCATCCACATGTGCTTTCGGGCTTAATTGTCTTACGCCGATGTTTCTTGCTGGGGGCGTGTATGATCCAATAATATTGCCCGCATGGTCTAAATTATGTGTGGATACATTGCGCAACAAAGGATTTGAGCAGGTCAGTTGGCATGAATACCCGATGGAACATAGCATCTGTGCTGAGGAAGCCATGGATTTGGCACAGTGGATTAACCTGCAAGTAGAATCGATAGCACATCGTTTAGGGGTAATTGAATGACCAACGTGAAAAAATCACGGGCTGTGCCGTTTTCGTGTGAACAAATGTATAACCTGGTCAATGACGTTGAGAGATATGGCGAATTTTTGCCTTATTTTACTGAGAGCATTGTGCATCATCGCGATCAAGATGAAGTGCAAGCGACGTTATCTGTCGTTGCTGCAGGGATGAATAAATCGTTCACTACGCGTAATCGTCTACAAGCAAATAAGATGATTGAAATCCGCTTGGTTGACGGTCCGTTTAGCCATTTAGAAGGATTTTGGCGTTTTGATGAAACGACAGATGGTTGCACCATTTCTTTCGATTTGGAGTTTGATTTTGCCGGACGTATGTTTTCCATGTTACTAGGCCCTATTTTTGAACAAGTAACCGATAAAATGGTTGATGCTTTTTGTGACCGAGCAAAGGTTCTTTATGGTTGAGGTGGAGTTAATATATATTCCTGCAGGCCTAGCCGCCATTCATTTAAACCTAATTCTAGAAATAGGTGCAACGGTTGCGGATGCCTTGCATCAGTCTGGCTTGTTGCAAAGCTATCCTGAAATCAACGATTTCACTATTGGTATTTTTGCACAGCAGGTGCCATTAAGTACAGTAGTGAAGTCAGGCGATCGCATTGAGATATATCGCCCGTTGTTGATTGATCCGAAGGAAAAGAGAAGACAGCGCGCTCGGCAGACTAAGTAATGGTTGTTGAGGAAAAAATTCCTTTGAGAACGTTTTTTTTGTTGCAGAATGCTGTTCCGAATCTAAAGTTAAAATAAAGGAATTACTTTATGAAAAAAATGAGTTTATGGTTATTAACCAGCGTGCTTGCTACTTCAGCTTATGCAGATATTCCCTATTGTTCAGGCACATCAGTCACTGGTGCTCAAAGTGATGCTTTGCAATATGTTGTTCAACAATTTGCTGATGAAAATCATTGCGATATTGGGACCAACTGCATCCTCAATTTTGATGATGTTAAGTATTCTATTGCATGGTCTGGAAATTGTGCTGAATCAGCCAGCAAAAATAATGATCCCAGAGGATCTACCTTTGTTTGCGCAAACGGTGTTTGTTATCCGCTAGGTTTTTCTGAACCTAATGCAGCTTACAACGAAATACGCTAAATAGATTCAAAAGGTCCCTCTTTTGAAAAAGGGGGACTAAGCGGGTTTTTTTATAAATGTATTTAATAAATCCCTCGTAGCCTCCCTTTTTTAAAGGGAGGAATCTTATGAAGGTTATTTTTTATCTACGGGCGATGTTCAATGTTTGTGATCACGTCATGGCTAAAGTACAAACGTAAGTTATGTACTTCCATCTGACCACTGCCTCGGCGTATGGTGTATGCGTAATCCCAACGATCATTGTTGTACATGGGGCTGATTAGACTCGTACCTATTAACGTTGCCACGTTGTCTTTACTCATGCCTACTTTTAACTTTTCTACTAACGATTGCGGTAGTAAATTACCTTGTTTCACTACGCGTCTTGAAAAATCATATGACGCACAGTTAGTTAGTGAAAGTATGCACGCTATGCTGATGAGCGCTGTTCTAATTCGCATTTTTTTGCCTATGGTGGTAAATTTCGCCATAATAACATGCAATGTAACCATTTCAATATGTTGCGCGGGCTAAATTAGCTATCAAATTTCATTTTTACTTACGCCGCGTCATCCAGAGTGGGGTGTGTGAGGACGAACATAATTAATTGTTCCGAAGGAGTCTTTGTGGAAGAGAGTCAGCAGTTAAAAGATGCCGGGTTGAAAATAACAATGCCGCGGGTAAAAGTGTTACAAATTCTAGAGTCGTCGCAAGAGCATCACTTAAGTGCTGAAGATGTTTACAAAGCACTTTTAGATATGGGTGAAGATGTTGGTTTGGCCACTGTTTATCGAGTGCTTACTCAATTTGAGGCAGCGGGATTAATCAATCGGCATAATTTTGAGGGTGGTTACTCAGTGTTTGAGCTGAGTCAAGGTGAGCATCATGATCATTTAGTTTGTGTTAAATGTGGCAAAGTAGAGGAGTTTATCGATGAGGTTATCGAGGCGCGCCAGAGAATGATTGCGGAACATGCGAAATTTAAGATGACTGATCATGCTTTGAATATTTATGGCTTGTGCCCAGTATGTCAATAATCAGCAGATCAACGTTATCACAGCAGCCTCAATAACTCACCTATACTGGTTGTTAGCGAGTTGGTTATTTCCTCAAGGGACTTTTTATCTTGTGTTATCGCTTGATTTACTTCAAGTTCTAGTCCTAGGTAGTCTCTTTCTGGGTATTGTTTTCGCAAGTAGCTCGTGAAGCCATCGCTGCTGCCGCTGTAGGGATAATTTAGACGAACACGGTAGTCGGTTTGTTGGGATAATATCCCCTTCCACTCACGCGCAACTTCTTTTTCACCGTGGCGTTTAGGGTCATATAAAAGACCAATCCCTGCATTACGGGTAACACCATCAAACACCGGCGTAAAGCTATGGCTAGAAAGATGGAACACTTGATGGCCACTCTCAATGAGTTCCTTTATGATCGATTCAGTTTTTTGGCGATATGGCAAATAATACGCGTCTATCAATTGCCGTTTTTCGCTTTCAGTCAATGACATGCTAAATTCAGAGTAGCAGTGAGCATTGTTTAAACTGCGGTTACAATCGATCAATAATCGCGTGATGGTTGCTTGTGTCAGTTCGCAGCCAAATACCTTGCTTAATTGCGTGGCAATATGTTGGGCACCAAAATCAATTCCCCGATGCGTTTGTAATACCGACTCATGCTGATAAAATAAATGGCGGTATGCTGGTGGTACTGTATTGACTGCATGTTCGCAGCTCACAAACAACACGGTAGGTTTCATGGTCGGGGTAACTCCTTTCAAAATTGTTGGTTGGTAACCAGGCAATTTGCAAGTTGTCTATATATATATGTTAGTTTTTGTTTGCTAAAATCGCCACAACAAGCACGTAATATTCGTTCACTTAAATTTCCTTGCTGCAGGATATGCTCTAGGGCACGTTGGCTAGTATGATCTAGTTCAGGACTAATGTTTTCAATTAGCGAGGTCCAGACGTCACGTAAAGACATTGGGTTTTTAGGTGGCAATTGCCATTGCTCTAAGAGCGCCTTGTCTTCAACCCGAACCGCGAAGCCGTCTTTGATGCTCTGTTCGTAAATGGCTTTCAGATGTTGTGTAGGGTAAATTTTTTCTAAATATAGCGTTGAACCGCTGTTATGCCAACGTTTAAGAATCGCCTGGATGGCTTGTGCAATTGCAATATCTGCATTGACGCACTCTTGTGTATCAATGATCCGTATTTCAATGGCCTTTGATGCAAATTTTGCAATCGCGGCACGAGAGTTTAACCATTCATATTGTAAAAGTCCTTGAGGGTCATATTGACGGATATCTTGGTACATTGGCCTTAATATGTCGTTTTGGTACTGCGCTTCCGAGCGGATAAATTCAGGAATAACATCGCCGCTAATCGCTGGGATGCGTTGTTGATTTTTCCCATAAAAATCTAAGCGTGAATCCAGTAAGCCTGTTTTATTTCCATCAAGAATAGGGGTGCTGGCTGCCAATGATGGCAAGAGCGGTAGGAGCAGACGAATCAAGTTGTGGAGTACGCAAAATTCGCTGTCATTCGCAAAAGGCATATTGACATGCATGCTTTGTAAATTAGCCCAGCCATGTCCTTGGCAGTTAAAAATAGCATCGTATTGGTTGTATATCGACTTGTTGCCATACGGCCACCGCTTTGTTTCCAGTAGAGTGTTCATCCATGGATGGGCACCAGTGGGTAATAGTTGCAGGTGGTGTTGCTCTAACAATGGCTGTAACTGTAGAATCGTTTGCTGGAATTGGTTGGCAATTGGATGTTTCGGTGGTTTTGGGCCATTGTTCTTCAATTCGATGACATGCATCACCAACTCATTGCTGGCGGCAATTTCACCAAGAATAACTTCGTTCACTTGTTGGCCTGCAAGTTGGCTCAGAATTAAATCACTTTTAGGTTGTACCTCTAAGGTAACTTTATCCACCAGCATGTATTCGATTTCAATGCCAAGGACTGAAAAAATAGAGTAATTAGACATAGCCGTGCTTCCGTCGAATACGTTGTAAAAATACGGCCATAATTTGTTGGTAGAGGGCCTCTCCAAGAACAGTGTCTTCAATGCCTGAATCAATACTGGGATTGTCATTGACTTCAATGACATAGTTCTTTTCACCGTGACTCTTAATATCAACACCGTATAAACTGTCACCAATCAGGCGTGTCGCTTTCAATGCTGTTTTGATGATGGATTCTGGGACCGCGCTCAAAGGCATGGTCTCGTGATCGCCCTCTATTTCTTGCAAGGCGGCACTCCAATTGTAAATTTGCCAATGTCCTTTCGCCATATAATAGCGGCACGCATACAATGGCTTATTGTCTAAAACACCAATGCGCCAATCAAACTCAGTAGGAATAAAGGGTTGGATGAGGATTAAATCGGATGTTTTAAAAAATTGTGGCAAGGATTTTTGTAGCTCCTTTTGATCATCAAATTTAGCGACGCCTTGCGAGAACGCACTATCAGGTCTTTTTACAACACACGGAAATTGAATGAGGGGCAATTCCTTATCAAATTTACTGATAAATGTCGTTTCCGGGGTTAATATTTGGTGACTGCGCATCAACTCGGCGAGATATACCTTGTTGGTGCATTTAACAATAGATTGTGGGTCATCAATGACCACCAAATTTTCTTGAGAGGCTCGACGAGCGAAACGGTAAGTATAATGATCAACGGATGTGGTGGCTCGAATAAATAGGGCATCATATTCAGCAATTGATCGACTGTCATTTTTATCAATTAAATCGACATTAAGCCCCAATGATTCCCCTGCACTGACAAATGCATCTAGCGCTTTTTTGTTTGATGGCGCATTATTTTCCGTTGGATCGACAAGTATCGCTAAATCATGAAAGCGTTGTTTTTTGCGCCATTGATGAAAACGTTTTTTAGAAAAATAACTTTCTGCGGCTTGACGCATGAAATCGACATGTTGCGGTGGGACATCTTCCGGTGACAGTAATACCAGTTTTTTAATGCTCCATTGTTTCTTTTGTTCAAGAGTAAATCGTATCAGCGGTAAGGGGAATAATCCATGTAATTTTTTTGCTAAATCCGCGTGTCGTTTAGCCATGTTTTGCCCAAAATACAAACTTAAGATGAACTCGTCACCTTTAATATCGTGCAGGCTATGTTGAATTTCCTCCTCAATATCTTGGGAAATATATTTGGAGATGCTGCTGCTTAATACGTCTTGAATGCTCAGTACAGATGGAATTGCCTTGTGGTCGCGGGCTTGAGCTAATAATGAAACATAGTAGCCAATGGTTTGATAGTTGTATGATTGGCAAAGATTAATGATTCTTAGCGATTTATTTTGATGGTAGGACTCGTCAGATAGGTAATCTGTAGCCAATACGATAGGTGCCAAGTGGCCTAAAAATTCCCAGCTTTTGGGATTGTCAGTGACTAAAACGGTTTGCATTCATATCCTTTGAGGTTGAAACGTCATCGTGCATTCGGTTATGTTGGGATTGTTAGGTTAATCATGAGTCGGTGACGATAACCATAATTACATAACGATAGAGAACATAATTTCTAGTAACGGTAAAACGCAATGGGTTGTTTGTCAATGAACTGGTTTAATTGAGTACTTTTAACGATAACTCTAGCGTAAAATTTGCGACAACCTCTGGTTGTTGAAGATAGTTGGTGTAGGCTTTAACTTCGAGTGGTTTATTGATACGTTGACCTGTATTTTTGGCGTCCATGATCATCTCTTTAACCATC
>CAMBDN010000014.1 GCA_945865355.1 Legionella genomosp. 1 | reverse complement strand
AGCAATTAGTGAAGCACATTGGAGAACAATAGATAGGCACGTCTTGCTGCTGAACTTTTCTGCTTTTTTTAATGAAAATTCTTGAATCTTGTCATTTTAAGATCTGTATAGAAAATAGTGGTGCTCAAATAAAATCCAGTTTCGGCTCGCTTCGGGCTATGCCACCGATTTTTCGGATAGGCTCTTAGACACCTTATTGAAAAATAAAGACAGTCATTTTTACAAACTATGGGAAATGCAGGCTGAAGGATTTTTACCCTCAATCACAGGTTGAGTGATACCTAACCTATCGAACAGGTCAACATCTTTCATACATTGATTTGCGTGCTCCGGGCAACCGCTGATGCGTAAGCTAAAAAAGCAGGGTTGTTGTTTTTAAGAACTAGCCTGCTTATGATGATGTATTAAATACAATGGACTGCGTCTTCAAACAATTATCCGCAAGATGGGCCGCCATTCCCTGATGGAGTGCATGCTTTAGTATCTGCATTATATTCACAATAAAAATTTGCGCCTGAATCCGAACATTCAATTTTTGGGCACTGTTCTTCGTTACCGTTATATTTGCTACACTCACCCGGACATTCACCACAGTTAGCATAAGAAAATATTGATATACTCATCAACGCGGCAAATACCATTGTTTTTTTCAAAATTAATTTAATCATAAAACACTCCCTTTGTAATGATTGAAAAACTCCCGTGGACAACCACTTTTACAGTCTGCAACGAATGTTTAAAAAATGCAAATCTCAATTCACAATACCTTTGAACAGCAATTCCCGGTATAATTCCTATACCCCAGTAGGTCATTTCAGGCCGACGAGTATACAATAACATTTCAACTGAAGTAGTGATGATTAAGCTGTCGTTGCGATGATGCCTATTAACGCTAGGCTCAATGATTTAATTGTGGCATGATTAACTTAAAGTCCTTTTTAAATTCTTTTAGACAGGACTTACGAAAAAACCAAGGCCCGTCATCCTAAACATCGTGAGCGATCTCTTAAATACGGGTCGAGTCTTTTTTCTGAGGAGACGCCTCATGATGCTTGGGATGAATGAATACTGTTTTTTGTAAGTCATGACAGAATAAGGCCTACACGTTTATGGTCTACGCATTCGTTAATAAAATAAAAAACCAAATTGTTACACTGAGATTTAGTATTCTGTCTATTTTTATTACTTTTTTTATTTTCACTTCATTGCTCATTATTATCATTACATCCATACGCTTTTCTAACACATTATCTTCTGCAGTGGCTCAATTGATGGGATATGCATCAAATTCCGTGTTACGTGAGTTAGCGAGAGAAATTCAGCCAGCTGAAATACAAGGGCAATTTACGGCACATTTAATCGAGAAAAATATTTTAACGCCTCAACCCATGTTGTTCGAAAAACAATCAAACTTTGTCCCCTACACCTATGCCTTGTTAAACACGATGCCTTTGGCGGTGAGTGCCTATTGGGGTAACGAAGATGGCTATTATTTTTTTTCCAAAAAACAGAGAGACGGGACCATTTCTACTGAGATATATACCCTTAAAACGCTCATAACCCTTACTAGAAACAAACGGGGCGAGGTGATTACGCATGTAGAATCATCGAAATTTACTTATAACTTTCGAATACGTCCTTGGTATATTCAAGCCATGAAAGAAAAGCGAACCCTTTGGACTGATATTTATCTCTTTGAAGATGCACCGGATAGAGGTATTACAACATCATCTCCTGTCTTCATCAATGGCAAATTTCGTGGTGTTTTTGGCATCGATATTAATTTAGATTATCTTTCAGAGTTCCTTACCCAACAAACGATTACTCCCAATGGATATTCGTTCATCATTACCAAAGATGGACGCTTGGTTGCCTATCCAAAAATAAAAAAATTCACTGATCTCAAGGTTCCAGCGAATCAATTTATCAACGTTCATAAGAACGCACTGCCAGTGATCAGTGGCTCATTTAATCAATTTCAAAAAAGTGGTCAAAAAGAATTAATATTCCGCTACGAAGATAACGGAAAATCTTATCTAGTGACGTACGAACCGATTGCAGATTTAGCCGCCTACGGTTGGTTGGTCGGTGTCATCGTGCCCGAAAGTGACTTTACTAATGATTTAGATAAAATGAATATCATTACCTTCTTTGCCAGCTTCATGATTTTAATCTTAGGTATAGGTCTTGTTTCTGGACTAATCACAAAGATTGTAAACCCAATCAAATCACTGGTAAAAGAAA
Source organism: Legionella genomosp. 1 (assembly GCA_945865355.1). GTDB lineage: Bacteria > Pseudomonadota > Gammaproteobacteria > Legionellales > Legionellaceae > CAMBDN01. Next base: position 18,685 of record CAMBDN010000014.1, on the reverse strand, counting down.
CAGAAAATATTAAAAAATTTGAGTTGGATGGTGAAATTCGAATTCAATCTAAAATCAAAGAAGTTCTTTATTTAAAAGATGCCATTCATACGATGAAAGTTGGACTTAGATTATTTCAACGGTACATACCTAAAACGCTGTTACGCCAGTTGATTGAATCAGATGGCGATATAAAGTTGGGTGGCGCGAGAAAAAAATTAGTTATCTTATTCTCCGATATTGAAAATTTTACAACCATTGCCGAGCAGGCTGCTCCCAACTTACTCATGACACAACTGTGTGAGTATTTTGAAGAACTATCATCCATTATTAGCAAACATGCTGGCACCATTGATAAATACATCGGTGACGCTATCATGGCATTTTGGGGTGCTCCTTTGCCCGATAGCGAAGCATGCCAAAACGCGGCGTATGCTGCGGTATATTGTCAGACTAAATTAATAGAGCTCAATTCACGGTGGGCAAAGCAAGGTAAGCCACCGTTTATTACCCGTATAGGAATTCACGTCGGAGATGCTATTGTCGGTAATTTGGGATCATCCGAACGCTTAAATTATACGGCCCTAGGCGACACAATAAACATCGCCAGTCGTCTTGAAGGCATTAATAAAAAATACAAAACAAACATTATCGTCAGTGAAGCCGTCTATGAACAAATAAAAGATCAATTTATATTGAGAATGATTGACCATGTGATCGTAAAAGGTAGAACGAAGAGCAGTCGTCTTTATGAGTTATTAAGTGACGATATGGCAAAGATTACATTTGAACTTCCCGCTTATCGCGCTCATTTTGAACAAGGGTTTGTTTATTATCAACAAAAACAATGGGAGGATGCGATCGCATCTTTTCATGATTGCTTGCAAATTTATCCTTCAGATAACATCGCCCCCATCTTTATAGCGCGTTGCAAGCAGTACGCATTAAATTCGCCGGGCGCTGAATGGAAAGGCATTACATCATGGGATTTAAGCTAAGCCAGCGGGGTGCATTTTCCAAGTGAAGTGATTTAATAAATGCACACACACAGGATATTCATTGCATCCAGAAAATGAAGTACCGTGCCTATTGCAAGAGATTCCTCCCTACGCTCGGAACAACGTGCCACGTTTTAATGGGACAGCCGTGTTTAGTTTGCTAGCGATTTTTTAATGCCGGGAACTGCTGACCTTTGAACAGGTTCACGAATTGCTTAAATCATAAAATCAATGTCGAACTCACGTTAATCCCCATTTAACTCGGGAAATTAGGTACTTAACTAAGGTAATCATTAACTTACTTAAGGCGTTTGTTTCAATATAATAGAATTTGCAGTACATCAATACAATATGTGGATTTCACGTTTAATACCATGTTCACTAACACTACAGGAGAAATATATGAAAAAAGCTATTGCGACTTCTTTACTTGCTCTGTCAGCGCTCAGTGTTACACCTGCCATGGCAGCGGTCGATCTTGATACTTTCCGTTTCGAATGCCCCAATGCTTCTGGTGGTACCCCTTCAGAAAGATTGACAAATTATGGAACGTATATTCGAGGAATGGGTGAGGCCAACAATGGTACTGATAAAAATTTAGTGATATTTCATGGTGTATCAGACCCTGGTATACCGTTAAACTTAAGTACGGGTGGTTATCTCCATGCCGGAGCCCAATATAATCCATCCACTGGCAGAATTACTTGTCTTTATACAAGTACGCTTAGTAAACCTTCATTTGATGTTAGCTATCAGGGTGCTAATATTATGGGAGGATTTGTTGTTAAAGCTGATAACAGCGCTATAACAATTAAAATACTAGCCGGTCTAATGCCTCACTAAAAAACAGGGGGTCAAAGCTAGCTTTGACCCCCTGCTTATTTTACGAATTTATCGAAGTTTGTGGCTCGGCCAAACGCTTCATTAAGTATAATGCGTATTGATGATTTTCATCGATAAATGCTTATTCCCGCTATCAAAAACAGTCTGCCATATTTCTGCAAACCAAGAATTTTGTGCACCCATTTGATTTTCGAGTGAACTATGGGCGCCGCAAAACCCGACGCTAGAAAGAGCGACTTGCACCTTCAGGTACATAAGTCTTTTCTGTTGTGTTTATACTAGAACCAAGCGGTTTAAAAAAAGGCAGATCCGTCGCTTTTGGCAAAACGATTGGATTTTTTTCGTCAGTTTCAGCTTTAGCATTCCCATTAATGACTTCTGGAACGAGCGATATCTTTTGACTTTTTATACGTGGAATAAAAACAGGATGGAGTGGCGGTAAACCAACTTTCTGTGGTGTCCCTTGATTTTGTTTAAGCGGAACAAAAACAAAATGGCTTGGAGGTAAACCAGCTGTCTGTGGTGTCTCTTGGGTTTGCTTAAGTGGAAAAAAATCAAAATGGCTTGAAGGTAAACCAGCCGTCTGTGGCGTCTCTTGAGTTTGTTGAAGAGGAACAAAATCAAGATGGCTTGGAGGTAAACCAGTTGTCGGTGGTATCTCTTGGTCTTTTATAACTGGAACAAAGACAGGATGGCGTGGAGGTAAACCAGTTTTCTGTAATTTACCTTGGTTTTGCATAAAATGACGCACCGTAATCATCTCCATTATCCAACACTATGGAGGAAATTATAACATTAAAACCTTAGCATAAACTTAACCACACTACTCTTCAATGCGTTAATCAGTAAACCGTTTCGTTGGATACTATTATATAACAAGAAAAACAAAGGGTTTTTGCGATACAGATAGGCATGCTATCCTTGTTTGTAATTCCCCAATTCAGCTTGAGCGAAGCGAGAGATCTTCCGAATGTTACTCAGCGGTTATGAAGGCGATCCTTCGTCGCAAGCTCCTCTGGATGACGTACCTGGGAAGTTACTCCTTTTTTAATATTTACAGCAGATATTAGCGAGAGACAGATGAAGCCAAAAATAATATTTATTTTGCTTGTTTCGGCTATTGCCTACTTATACATTGAAAACAATTCGTCGGCAAAACACCTCTCAGCAGCTAGACTTGTCAACGCATTAAGAACCGGTCAAAAAACACACTCAACAATCACTGTTTATAGTTTACCAGGCCACCCGATTACCTATCGAGCGATAGAAACATTAAAAATTTATGGCTTTGACTCAGCGCTAGTTCCCGTGCGTTCGATGGAGGAGATGAAAGCGATACCCAACTTACCGCAAGACATGACAACGTTACCTATCTTTCAACTACCTTATGACGGAGTACTAAGTGCCGATGCTTTTTTTTCTGCAGTAACACAGCTGCCTGTCGTTGATTTTCATGAAGGCAAAGCACATCCTTATGTGATTGTTTATGGCATCGCCAATTGTGCTTATACTACGGCTGCTAAAGAAGCGTTAAACCAATATGGCATACCCTACGAATACATCGATTTAAATTCAGACGCGCCTCGTTACATGGGAGAGGTTGAAGCGCGCCTGAAAGCATCTGGATACCAAGAGACCAGTTATCAAACACCGATTATAGAAGTCAATGGATACATGCGTCCGAGATTAGATATTGATACCATAATAGAAAAATATAACGCGCCTTAGTGGACATGCAACATGTATAGAAGGATATCGCAGTAAATGATTAATTACACAGGTACATATACTGATCAATATCAACTGACCATGGCACAGGTATACTTTCTAAAAGAACAGAAAGATCATGTCGCTATTTTTGATTATTTCTTTCGGCAACTTCCCTTTAAAGGGGGATATGCTGTTTTTGCCGGGTTAGAAACGCTACTTGATATACTCGAAAATTTTCACTTTGACGCCCATGATATTGCCTTTTTGCAAACGCAAGGATTCCATCCAAGCTTTCTTGAATACCTGAAAAATTTCCAATTTAAAGGCACAGTCTATGCGTCTCACGAAGGTGATCTGGTCTTTCCTACCCGCCCCATAGTGACGATAGAAGCCAATATTATCGAGGCGCAACTCATTGAGACGGTATTATTAAATACACTCAATTTTCAAACATTAATAGCCACCAAAGCAAGTCGCATAAGACACATTGCGGGGAACCGTAAACTGATTGAGTTTGGTTTGCGAAGAGCTCAGGGTCCCGGCGGCTATTATGCGAGTCGAGCTGCGATCATTGGTGGATTTGATGCTACAAGTAATGTTCGTGCTGGACGTGATTTTAATATCCCCATATCTGGCACGATGGCACATTCTTTCATCCAAAGTTATGACAATGAGCAATTAGCGTTTCGTGATTGTGCTGAAAGTAATCCTGACAACTGCGTTTTGCTCGTTGATACCTATAACACGTTGAACAGCGGCATTCCAAACGCCATCAAAATCGCCAAAGAAATGGAGGGGCGAGGACAACGTCTTCACGGTATCCGACTAGATAGTGGTGACTTGGCTTATTTATCAAAAAGAGCCCGCAAGATGCTAAACGAAGCCAATTTAGACTATGTAAAAATAATTGCGTCTAATAAGTTAGATGAATATGTTATTAAGAGCTTAATAGAACAAGAAGCACCTTTGGATACGTTTGGTGTTGGAACAAGCTTGGCCGTTGGACAGCCTGACTCGGCATTAGATGGTGTCTTTAAACTAGCATTTTCTAATGCAAAACCACGCATTAAAATTTCTGAAACAACATCAAAAATAACCTTGCCTTATAAAAAGCAAGTTTACCGAGTTATCAATGACGATGGTACTTTTTTGGGTGCCGATATGATAACTTTAGCAGAAGAAGATCAACTAGAAATGATGCATCACCCTTTTGATGCGTTTAAAACCCTATCCGTCCAAAACCATCAACAGGAACCATTGCTACATAAGGTCATGGAAAATGGGGAACGAATCGTAGCCCCTAAAACCCTTCATGAAATAGCCCAATATAGCAAACAGCGCTTAGATAAGCTTCCTGCTGAATATAAGCGTTTCAATGCGCCGCATCGATATAAAGTCGGATTAAGTCAACGGCTTAAACGACAACGTAATCAACTGATCGAGGAATGCAAAGGGAAACAGCTCTAAAACATTTAATCATCAACTATCCGCGTTAAAAACGCCGATTATCCATCATCAGTCACATCAAACGCTTCTTGCAGATTTTCAAATTGCGTCACTTCTCAAAAACCCATAATGATCATTTGTTATCCACCGAGGATTATTAATGCTCTTTGTGTGTTGTGTTAGGCTAATTTGCCTCGAATTAAAGCCCTAAAGAATACCCAAAGTAACGGAGTTATAGTGCCCAAATTTGTCATAGCACCCGGTATAAATAAACTATCCGTCACCTTACAGATTGATCTCAGTGACTATTGTAAAGCATGCATGCGCTTACAATTAGCTCAACGACCTGCTGACAAACAGGACGAAGTCACTACGAAGTCTGGCATAGCTGAAACTTCGTATTGGAAAGAGCGCGACGCGCTCGCACAAAGCCTCCATGGACTGCCTGGAGAATTGCATTGGATGACAATAAAAAATCTGCTTCGTATGCAATGCGATAGGGATAGCCCTATTGAAAACCAACTTGCTACAGCATTGAGTGGAACCGAAAATACCTCCCTTGTCATCCAAGCGCTCAATAATAGTTTCGTTGAATTGCTTAAGAATAGTATTGATGCAATGACGAAGCGGTATTTGACCTTTCTTGATATTGAACAATCAACCCAATTGCAAATATCAGTTACCCTGAGCCGACTATCTTCTAACAAAATTTACGTTCTCATCAGCGATAATGCCGGCGGATTTCCTCAAGACTACTTGGGCTATTTCACATCCACAATAGAAGATAATCGTTATAAAGAGAATTTTCTAATGAGCGAGAAAAAGCCTGGTAACAACTATTTTTTTGGCGGAGCGGGCCTTGGACTCCAACAATTGTGTCGCTTGTTATTTGATGGTGAAATTCAAATTGATTCTGCTGAAAAATATATCAATATTTGTATCGTACCTAAAGATTCAACGTCGATTTCAATTAGAAATAATGCTGATCTAGGTGGTGCTGAAATTCACCTTACTTCACCGCTTACAGCTTTCCCTGCGATTGTTAAACCCAAAAGTACCGTGGCTACCCCTCGCCCTTTCCTTACTGGGGAAATACCGCAAAAAAAACATTCTCAGATATCTAGAAATTTGGCGGTATTTTCATCCGCATCAAAACCCGCTGAAAAACACGTCGCCGATGCTACTGAGGCTGATGATTCTCAAAAAAAATTCGCAAGAATAACATAGAATCAGATAACGGTATTATTGCATCCCATGTTGTTCAAGCCTTTGAATCATCATGCCCCACTTTCATCCCTTTCCATTCGTCAGAATGGTTACATCAGGACGTCATCGTATTCCATCCCACCATCGTCTGAGTCATCGGCTTCATTTTCTCTATATCGGGTGAACTCACCTTCCTCGTCTTCCTCATCAATCTCGTCTTCAAAGTCGAGGTCATGTTCATCGTCATCATTTGTTATATCCCATTTATCGCCAGAACTGCTATCCACGCGAAATAATGAAGAATTTTTGATGTTTGGCATGCTATAGCTCCTTCGTGAAAGTAATGATTGAAAATACAGCTCATGACACCCTCTTCAACCTTTAGTGTGATAAGAAGAGAAAAACGTGTCTTGATCAAATAAACAATTTATTACAACGTTAAGCTTGTAAGACGTTAAAACGAAATATCATAAGAATTTTGGGACGCTGAAACATGACAGCTTTTATCGAATTGCACTTAATTGTAGTCATAAAAAATATCTAATGTAAATGTGTCGTTACCTCGTCGTGCTCTAAATTTTTCCTATTAAAAAAACGCTATGGCATATAGATAAATTTGGTTATTATGTTACAACGAACGACTTTATGGCTCTGTAATGCGAATAGCTTTTAATGTTTTGTTGCTACTCTGGACGTCTCTTCTCCACGCAACAGATGTCAACATCAAAGTGATACCTTTAGATGGTAAACCCGCTTATTTACTGCAAGTAGGCTCATTCACTGATGACAAAAGCGCGGAGCAGCTACAAAAGCAGTTAGCCGAAACCATAAAGCAGCCCATGAAAATTGACCACCTAGCGGATAAGGGCGTCTACCTCATCGAGATTGGGCCAATGAGTGATTATAGTACCGCGCGTGAATTAGAGAACAAAATTGCTGACGCACCAAGTCCCGCGAGCCAAGCGAGTGATAAGCTATCTGAAAGCCAATTACCTCAGATACAACCGCAAAAAATATGGAATTTGCGAAATGCGGATATTAGAGCCGTCATCACTGAAGTATCACGTGTGACAAAGAAGAATTTTTTAATCGATCCAAGAGTACAAGGAAAAATTTCTATTGTTTCAAGCACCGCAATGTCTGATAAAGAATTGTATGAAGTGTTTCTTTCAATGCTACAAGTATCCGGTTATGCCGCTATTCCTAGTGGGGATGTTATCAAAATTATTCCTAACATCGATGCAAAAACAATGGCTCCTGATTTATTAAGCCAAATGCAAAACCCACCGCATGGTGATGACATGATGGTACAAGTTATTCCAGTTCATTATGTCCCCTCTGAGCAATTAGTGCCGGTGCTACGCCCACTGATGCCCCAATGGAGTAATGTATCCGCCTACCCGCCGTCGAACATGTTAATTTTATCGGGTCGCGCCAACAATATTAAACAATTAGCAGACATAATAAAACAAGTTGATACCTCCTCAGCCAATGGCATTGACATGGTCCCCTTGAAACATGCACTAGCGATGGATATCGCCAACACCCTGAAAGATCTGGTAAAAACACAACCTGGTGTCGGACTACACACTCAAACAACATTGGCCGCTGATGATCGTAGTAATGCCATTCTGCTTAGTGGCAGCAAAACAGAACGGATAAGACTCCGATTAATCATTGCTCAACTCGACAAACAGAACCCAAATGGCAATAACGGCAATACGCAAGTTATCTACTTAAACTATTTGCGTGCTGAGGATTTGGTGCCGATATTGGCGGGTATTGCACAAGCAAGCTTTAGTGGCAACGTGGGCACAACCATTGGAACCATCACCAGGCCTGTACTGGATAGCACCACCCCAGCCTCAAGCCTTACTAATAACTCATCTTCCGGTGGACAGAATAATTCATCAGGAAGTGGTAATTTGGGAGGAGCTGCAGCCGCTGCAAATCCTGCTGCCACCCCGAATACTACCGGAGCAAGCACTCAGAACGAAGGATCAACAAAACCGTCCGTGCAAATTATTGCAGAACCTAATACCAACTCTGTCATTATTAACGCACCTGCAACGCTTATTCGTACCCTTAAATCGGTTATTAGCCAACTGGATATCAAACCCGCACAATTATTGATTGAAGCGATGGTTGTAGAAATCAATGAAGCAGATTTCAATAGCTTAGGTATTGAATGGGGTAGTATCAATCAAGCTACGAAATCGGCCGATTCATTTAGACCCGGTTTCGCTATCATCAACTCCAAGACGTCGATTAATCAATTTCAAGCACAAATCTATGCTTTAGCTCGGCTACGACGAGCTAATATTCTTTCAACACCGTCCGTTGTCGTTTTAGATAACCGCCAAGCTAAAATTCTTATTGGTAAACAGGTCTCTATAGCATCAACGTCCTACCCTAATAATGCTGGTGGCACAACCACAGCTAGCCCATTTACGACCTATGACCGAGCCAATGTGGCGTTGCACTTGTATGTGAGACCACAAATTACTCGCGCCAAGGGCATTCAAATGCAAATCGATCAAGGTAATGACACGTTAGATACGGCTAGTACCATTGATCCTGGTACAAACCCAACGTTCAATATTAGTTCTATTGTCACTTCAGTGCATGTTGAAAGTGGTGATATCGTTGTTTTAGGTGGGTTGGCGCAAGATAGCTTAGGTAACGACAACAATGGCGTGCCTATTTTGGGAAATATCCCTGGCATCGGCCGCCTCTTTCAACACAATATCACCACGCGTGAAAAGAAAGTACTGATGGTATTTATCCGTCCACGCATTCTGCGCAGTGAGCCTGAATCAATGCAGGTAACTGGCGGCAAATATAATGATTTACGCAGCTATCAATTAGAGTGGCTTCACACCCAACAATTTAATAAAAAGAATAAAGATACGGTAATGCCACCGTTGAGTGCAGCAAATCTTCCTAGACCTTTCAGTAGGCCACTTGGACAACCCCTCCAGGTTACTAAATAGGTATGGATACCAAAAATAAACTGCAACGTCTCCCCTATCTTTTTGCCAAAACGCAAGGGGTGGTTGCCGCTGAAATAGAACAAGATGAAGCCGTACGACTCTACCATTTACCACATACACCCTTGGCAATTCTAGCCGAAGTAAAACGATTACTTCAGCGCGAACTGCGTTTGCAAGAAGTTGATGCCAGCGAATTTCAGCAACATCTAGCCCATGTTTATCAGTCTCAATCTTCGATCCTTGACGCAGCCGAAGGAATGGAAGAGGACATGGACCTAGCCCAGCTTGCAGGGCAATTACCTGTCAGTGAAGACTTACTAGACACCCAAGACGATGCTCCCATTATCCGTCTTCTTAATGCACTATTTACTCAAGCAATCAAGCATAAAGCTTCTGACATCCATATTGAAACCTATGAAAACCGTGTATTAGTGCGAAATCGTATTGATGGTGTATTACAAGAGGTTCTTGAAATCCAACGCGGAATAGCTCCCCTTGTTATTTCTCGAGTAAAAGTTATGGCGAAGCTTGATATCGCTGAAAAACGTATACCTCAAGACGGCCGCATTGCCTTGCGTGTCGGGGGACATAACATTGATGTGCGTGTATCAACATTACCCTCCAACCATGGCGAACGAATTGTATTACGAATATTGGATAAGCAAACGGCACAGTTGGATTTAAGTCTTTTGGGTATGCCTGCCAACACATTGATAGCAATGCGAAAAATGATTGCTGAACCCCATGGGATCCTCTTGGTCACGGGACCCACTGGCTCAGGAAAAACCACCTCGCTTTATGCCATGCTAACTGAGCTCAATCAAGTCAGCCGTAATATTTTAACAATTGAAGATCCTATCGAATATGACTTACCCGGCATTGGCCAAACGCAAGTCAATACTAAAGTACAAATGACCTTTGCAAAAGGGTTACGTGCCATCCTACGTCAAGATCCAGATGTGGTGATGATAGGAGAAATTAGAGATTTAGAAACAGCCGAAATTGCAGTCCAAGCGAGTCTTACTGGCCACCTCGTTCTCTCTACATTACACACCAACAGTGCCTTAGGGGCAATAACACGTTTGCATGACATGGGCGTGGAGTCATTTTTACTATCATCCAGCATCGTCGGATTGATAGCCCAGCGCCTGGTCAGAAAATTGTGTGACCATTGTAAAATACCGCACTTATTACGCGAAGATGAACGTGAGTTAATGGGGATCACTGCAAAGACGGATGTATCTAAAGTGTATCAACCTCAAGGTTGTGAACTCTGCAGTAACGTCGGCTATCGAGGCCGTACCGGGATTTATGAATTAATAGCGATGGACGAAACACTACGCGGCATGATCCATCGTAATGAAAATGTACAAAATATAGAAACTCATCTACGTCCCTCAACCAAAAGCATTCGTGAGGACGGCTTCAAACGCGTGCTTGAAGGAGATACCTCTCTCGCTGAAATATTACGAGTCACTACCGCCAGTGCTGAAGGGCCCCGAACTCCGGTTGAAGACCCGGAGCCGATTTGAATACCGTCACTTGTCGTATGTTTTTCGAAGATCCTTCACTACGTTCAGGATAACATTTTTTAATTAACGTAGTGCGATTCAACCCAGGCGCCTACGCTTGAATTGTCCGCCATGTCGTCCCTTCGGCGTTGTCTTCAAGCTCAATCCCTTTTTCTAGCAATGTCTTTCTGATCTCATCAGCCCGAGCCCAGTCTTTCTTTAAGCGGGCTTGCAAACGTTCTTCAACGAGCTTGGCGATGGAATCCATGTCTTCGCTGGCCAATCCCGATTGCAAAAATGATTCTGCGGACTCTTGGAGCAAACCTAACGTATTAGCCAGATGTTTAAGGGTTGCCGCTAATACAGGTGACTTGGATTTATTAATTTCATGACTCAATTGAAATAATACTGACAACGCTTCTGGCGTATTAAAATCATCGTTCATTACCGCTTTATATTGATCTATCCACTGTTGATCTAACGCATTACCTGTCGATTCAATGTCTTTAATGGTTTGATAAAGACGCATCAGCCCACGACCAGCAAGCTGCAAATTTTCTTCGGAATAATTTAACGGGCTACGATAATGACTACTTAATAGAAAATAGCGGACCACTTCCGGATGGTATTTTTTTAAAACATCAGCAATGGTGAAAAAGTTTCCGGTGGATTTTGCCATTTTTTCATTATTCACTTGCAGCATACCGACATGCAGCCAGTAGTTAGCAAACGTCTTACCACTTGCCCCTTCGCTTTGTGCAATTTCATTTTCATGATGGGGAAACTGTAAATCTAGACCGCCGCCGTGAATGTCAAACTGCTCACCCAACTCACTCATGGCCATTGCTGAACACTCAATATGCCAGCCAGGTCGCCCTTCCCCCCAAGGAGACGGCCAACTGGGTTCGCCAGGTTTTACCATTTTCCACAAAACAAAATCGAGAGGTGAGCGTTTTTCTTTAACAATATCAACGCGTGCACCCGATACCAAACCCTCTAAATCTTTGTGTGACAACTTGCCATAGTCTTTGAAAAGTTCCACCTGATAACAAACATCACCATTATCACTCACATAAGCATGTCCGGTGTTAATTAAGCGTTCAATCAAATGAATAATCCCGCTCACATGGTTCGTCGCACGGGGTTCTCTATCGGGTGGCAAGACATTTAATGCGCGTGTATCCTCATTCATTGCGTCGATATAACGATGGGTCAACTCATTAATTGACATCCCGCGCTCTTGTGCACGCGCAATAATTTTATCGTCAATATCGGTAATATTACGAACGAAGGTAACATCATATCCTTCTGCACGAAGAAATCGCACAATGACATCAAAACAAACCATAGAGCGGGCATGCCCCAAATGGCAATGGTCATATACAGTAATGCCACACACGTAAATCCCAATTTTTCCTGGGCGAATTGGCGTGAATACTTCCTTTGTGCGTGTTAACGAATTATAAAGACTTAACATGTCTGCCCCTAAACCTTATTCCAAGTATCTTTTAAATCAACCACTCGATGAAACGCTTTAACCTGGCCGTTCTCATCCAATTGATTGACACAGTAATACCCTAAGCGTTCAAATTGGAACACTTCATTTAAAGGTTGTGTAGCCAAAGCCGGCTCACACAAAGCGATTTGTTCTTTCAAAGAATCATGGTTAACAAATTGTAGGAAATCCTCTTCACGACCAGGATTAGCATCATTGAATAAACGATCATATTGATAAACTGTCAGAGGCTTCGCATGTTGGGCTGAAACCCAATGAATCACGCCTTTAACCTTCCTATCCTCAGGATTTTTACCTAATGTTGCTTCGTCATAAGTACAATGTAATTCTGCGACCTCGCCTGCAGCATCATAGATAACATCGGTACAGCGAATAACATAAGCATGTCGCAACCGAACTTCGGTTCCTGGAGACAAGCGGAAATATTTTTTTGGTGGGTCTTCCATAAAGTCACTGCGTTCAATATATATTTCTCGCGAAAATGGCATTATTCGACTTTCCGATTCAGGATCTTGTGGATTGAAATGAACGCTAAGTTCCTCCACTTTATTTTCCGGATAATTTTCAATGACTATTTTTAATGGTTCAAGGACAGACAATGCTCTTTTCGCCGTTTTATTCAATTCATCCCGTACACATGCTTCTAATAGCGACATGTCAATCACTGAATCACTGCGCGAAATACCTACCATTTCACAAAATTGTCGGATTGCTGCCGGCGGATAGCCACGTTTACGCATGCCACGTATCGTGGGTAAACGAGGATCATCCCAACTACTCACAATATTCTCTTCGACTAATTGCCGAAGCTTACGCTTACTGGTGATGGTATGTGACAGGTTAAGTCGAGCAAATTCAGTTTGGATTGGCTTTGCACCCATCGGCAAATGATCAATTAACCAATCGTACAATGGTCGATGGTCTTGAAACTCTAAAGTACATAACGAGTGCGTAATTTTCTCAATCGCATCAGACAGCGGATGGGCATAATCATACATAGGATAGATACACCAATCGTTTCCCGTACGTTGATGAGCAACATGACGAATCCGGTAAAGCACGGGATCTCGCATATTCACGTTACCCGATTGCATATCAATTTTAGCCCGTAAAACATGAGTGCCATCAGCAAACTCACCCGCCTTCATCCGCGAAAATAAATCAATATTCTCTTCTTTTGTCCGACTCCGGTATGGACTATCACGTCCAGGCTCTTGCAACGTACCACGGTAAGCACGGATGTCTTCCATGCTCAAGCTATCAACATAGGCTAAGCCTTGTTCAATCAAGTTTAGAGCAAGATCATACAATTGCTGATAATGATCTGACGAATGCGTCATCGCACACCATTCAAACCCAAGCCATTTCACGTCATCAATAATCGAATTGACAAACTCCTCTTCCTCTTTGATAGGATTCGTATCATCAAAACGCAAATAACAACGCCCCGCAAATTCCTCAGCCAAGCCAAAATTCAAACAAATAGACTTAGCATGACCAATGTGTAAATAACCATTAGGCTCTGGTGGAAAACGAGTAACAATCGCTTTATGTTTACCACTCGCTAAATCTTCAGTTATTATTTGCCGAATAAAATGCGCCCGTTTTTCACTACTATCAGTCATGTTGTAATTCCTTGATATCCATAGCATGTCGCATATCACTCATCAGTGTAGCACCTGCTTTTAACGCGTCTTTCTTTTCAAGATACGCCTGTTGAATTTGGTTAATCAACGCAGCGCCGACAATGACACCATCGGCAAAAGCTGCAACATTAGCCGCCATTTCTGGGGTTTTAATTCCAAAGCCAACCATCAGTGGCAAGGACGTTTGTGCTTTCCGCCGTTGATATTGTGTTTGCACCAACGTCAAATCAAATGAATCAGAACCCGTCACGCCCTTAAGTGACACATAGTATAGATAACCATGGGCATATTTTTTAAGTAATAGCATCCGCTCATCAGACGTTGTTGGTGAGCATAAATAAATAATATGCAAACCAACTTCTTGCCAACAGGGAGCAATTTCATCACTCTCTTCAGGAGGTAAATCAACGATGATCATCCCATCAACACCAGCAGCATGTGCTTGACGTGCAAATGCTTGGTAACCATACTGTTCGATCGGATTAAGATACCCCATTAATACCACGGGGGTTTTCATGTCTTTTTTACGAAATTGCTGCACCATTGAAAATACATCGTCACAATTAACATCATGGATGAGCGCCCGCTCCATTGCTGCCTGGATAACAGGACCCTCAGCCATGGGATCAGAAAAAGGAATTCCAAGCTCCAAAATATCCGCTCCGCCATGAACTAAGGCATGCATTAAATTCACGGTCATACCTGGCTCGGGATCCCCTGCTGTGATATATGGGCTCAGCATTTTTTTACCATTTTCTCGCAGTTTCGCAAGTGTTTGATCAATTCGATTCATGGTTTACCTCTATCATCACTACTTCTATTACACCGATATCCCATCTAAACCAGCAACCGTGTGCATATCTTTATCACCCCGTCCTGACAAATTTACAATAATTTGTTGCTCATTGCTCATGCTTCTTGCTAATTTCATCGCATAAGCCACTGCATGACTAGACTCCAGCGCCGGAATAATACCTTCTACTTGAGATAATATTCGAAATGCATCCAGTGCCTCAGTATCATTAATAGCCACATAATCCACACGACCTGCATCTTTCAGGTAGGCGTGTTCAGGACCAACGCCGGGATAATCAAGACCAGCTGAAATAGAATGAGTGTCTGTTATTTGACCATTCTTGTCACAGAGTAAATAGGTGCGATTCCCGTGCAAAACCCCAGGCTTTCCTGCTATTAACGATGCCGAATGTTCACCGGTTTCAATCCCCTTTCCTCCGGCCTCTACCCCATATATAGCGACTTCTTTATCTTGCAAGAATGGGTAAAACAAACCGATTGCATTTGAGCCACCACCGACACAGGCAACCAAAGCATCGGGTAATTTTCCTGTTTTTTCTAATATTTGAGCGCGTGCTTCTTGACCGATGATCGCTTGAAAATCTCGGACCATTTGTGGATACGGATGAGGCCCCGCTACAGTACCAATAATATAAAAAGTATCATCAATATGGTTTACCCAATCACGCATCGCTTCATTTAATGCATCCTTTAATGTTTTTGATCCGGCATGTACGGGGACCACTTCAGCGCCCAATAATTTCATGCGATATACATTAGTAGCCTGGCGCTTCACATCCTCAGCACCCATATAGACCACGCACTTAAACCCTAATTTCGCAGCCACGGTAGCCGTCGCCACACCATGTTGACCTGCACCGGTTTCTGCAATAATACGCGTTTTACCCATGCGCTTGGCAAGTAAAGCTTGGCCCACCGTATTGTTTATTTTGTGCGCACCAGTGTGATTTAAATCTTCTCGTTTTAAGTAGATTTGTGCCCCACCAACTTGTGCACTTAAGCGCGCAGCATGATAGAGTGGCGTCGCACGACCAACATAGTCATGTAATTCAGCCGCATATTCTGCTAAAAAAACGGGATCTGTACGATAGTGAAAGTATGCCTGTTGTAATTGTTGCAATGCGTCGATGAGTGTATCGGCCACAAATCTACCACCATAAGGACCAAAATGGCCGCGCTCATCTGGAAGCTCTTCTGCTATCATTTCTTACCCCATACTGTATTTACAAACTGACTCATTTTCACATGATCCTTAATACCAGGTGATACCTCAACGCCACTGCACACGTCAACAGCATAAGGTGTACCTATTTTTATTGCAGCACCCACATTAAATGAGTCCAATCCACCCGCTAAAATAATTGGTTTATTCAGCATACGCGGAATGATTTGCCAATCAAAGGGCATTCCACTGCCACCATGACTGGGTGTGGGTGTATCTAGCAAAATTGCAGTTGCCTGTTTGTGTTGATCGGCCATCTTGGTTATTTCATCTGCCGAAATTGCCGGCACTGCTTTAATATAAGATCGGCCAAATTGCTCACAAAATTCAGGCGATTCTTCACCATGAAATTGTAAGTATTGGATAGGTAGTTCAGCAATCACTTGCCTTACATATGTGGCCTCTGGATTAACAAATACCGCAACCACGTCAACAAATACGGGTAAGCTTTGCAGCAACATTTTTGCCGCCATAATATCCAAGTAACGACGACTCTTAGGATAAAAAATCAAACCGATTGCATCCACACCAAGAGCTGTTGCATGTGCAATATCTGACACACGAGACATCCCACACATTTTTATGCGTACACGGGGATCAATCATGCCTCACCCAAGAGAAACATCGGCCCGGTAATCGTTTGACTCACATTAAATTGATCCGGATACACGACCCCAACTAAGTAGAGTCCATAAGGAGGTGCCGTTTCTGCACCTAACTTTCTATCTTTTGCAGCCAGCACCTCATTGACCCATGGGACTGCTCGGCGTCCTGAACCAACAGCAATTAAGACGCCGGCAATGTTCCTTACCATATGATGTAAAAATGCATTTGCACTAATTTCAATAATAATTAAATCACCGTGACGAGTGACTTGCAGGTTATGAACATTCCGCATAGGCGTTTTTGACTGACATTCTACTGAGCGAAAAGAGGTGAAATCTTGCTCTCCGAGTAAAAATTGACCCGCCTCATGCATGAGTCGGTGATCGAGTGGTCGATATTGCCAAGTCACATTCGAGCGCAATAAAGCCGGTCGAATTGGCGCATTGTAAATAACATATCGATAACGTCTTGATAGAGCAGAATAACGTGCATGAAATTCTTCAGGCATTTCCCTGCCCCACTTAACACAGACATCTTTAGGTAAGAATGAATTAGCACCATGTATCCAGGCACGAATGGTTCGTTCTGCTTCGCAATCAAAATGAACAATTTGGTTTGTTGCATGAACCCCTGTATCTGTCCTACCCGCACAGACCACGCTGATCTCATGATCAGCAACTTGAGCTAGCGCGTGCTCTAACATCTGTTGAACAGTATGCAGACCTGCTTGTGCTTGCCAGCCATGATACCGGCTACCATCGTATTCAACCATTAAGGCAATACGCATTCGCAATTCTCACTAAAAAACGGCCAATGTATAACACTGCTGTCCGTTTGTCTAGGACGCAGGTTAACTGGGCCATATAAAAAAAACATCGACCAATTGATTTTTTATGGGCATAAGACGCCCTCATCCAGGTCTATGGCGTCTGTTTCAAATCGATTAGGGACCACCCTCTACCGGTAGTATATCAGCACGGGTCTCAGAAGCAGCTGACGTCTCCTCTCTAACCTCTATAGGTTGTGCTGACGCATGCGGATTCTCAATTATCTCATCATCCTCGTCAGGCTCTAAAACATGAACGGCTGTAGAGCGCTCTTTTGGACCACCCATTAATAGATGCATGACTGCTGTGCTGCTTTCTTGAATTGGAAGCGGAACAGCAATTTCAGCCGCTCTTCCTGCAGGATGCTCAACAGCCAGACTATGGTGAAAAGCTTCACATAAAGCTTCGTTTTTCTTAAACCCTGCTTTTTCCAGCTTCGTTAATGACGCATTGTCTTTAAATAATGCATCGTTTCCAAGTACCTCCAATACCACATCTCGAGTATTACCATCTTGCCCCTTATGAGCTTGTGTTTTGCTAGCACCGGTGGCATCAAGATGCATTTCTCTGTCCGCCGCGTTATTGGTATCAAATAATTGATTTTTATAGAAATTTCTCACCGCAGGAATCACCAGCAATGGAAAGGTTGCAACAGCGACGACAGCTAACGCTGCTCGAGCGGCCCAGCGCAAGAAGGGATTTTTAATGTCTTGTACAAAAGACAAACTACCGATTTTAGCAGCCCCGCCTTGATCTTCACGTGAAATAGCTGCAGCTCCACCATGCATGTTACATTTGCTAACAGAAACAGCAATAGCAGCGCGTAATGCATTAGGGTCTGCTGTTTGGCCTTTAGCGTATGCATTCAATTGCTTATATACTGCCTTTTCATGCTCCTGTAATCCATTCGTATTTCCAGCATGCTCAACACGTTCATGAATGCTCTTCAATAGGGCAAAGCGCAACATTACATCTTGATTACGCTCATTACCGCTTTTACAACCCCCAGTAGACGCCCACTCCATATACATACTGAGTGATTGACTAAGTTGACCGTAACGTATATCCCAATGCTGATTTGTCGATACCATTTTTGTTAAAGCACTAGCTGCCAGAGTCGGTAAATCGCTGGATTCAGCGGGCCCTGACTTAGCTAGGGTTGTTTGTAACGCCTTTTTAAATTGACCGATCTCACCGATCAATTTTATACCCGCGGCTGATTCGGCAAAATATTGTGGCCGGTCTCCCTGTTGTAGATAGGATTTATAACTCGCTAAAACCTCATTATTGATAGCAATAACGCTATTTCTTACCGCTGGACTTAAATAAGCACTATTTTCTTGCATCGTATGTAACATCGCCATTT
>CAMBDN010000013.1 GCA_945865355.1 Legionella genomosp. 1 | reverse complement strand
CAAGGCCACCTCCCTTGCGGTTAATGCCTTTGTGATCTTGTAACATACCACCTTCGATGATGGTGCAGTCAATGAGTGGGGGGTGAATAGCCGTCACAGCTAATTCAATTAAACCATCGTCTAACAGCAGGCGATCACCAATGGCAAGTTCATTGCATAAATTAGTATAGACAACGCTCACGCCAGTTTCATCGCCCAAGTCATCATCTGCTTGGCAGTTTAAGGTGAATTTCTTCCCTTCAATTAAGGTAATAGCATGCTTTTTGAAGCGACCAATGCGAATTTTGGGCCCTTGTAAATCGGCCATTATCGCCAGGGGACGGTTTATTTCAGCGGCAATTGATCTAGCCGTTTTTACTGTTTCTGCGAATGTTTCATTGGCATGAGAAAAGTTAACGCGTAATACGTCAACACCCGCAATAAGCATGGCTCGCAATATAGCGGGTGAGTTGCTGGCAGGTCCTAGGGTTGCGACAATTTTAGTCCGCCGCGGCATTCGCTCGTTCCTCTAAAATGGCAACGGCAGGTAATATTTTTCCCTCTAAATACTCTAGAAAAGCGCCACCACCGGTAGAAATATAAGAGATTTGATCCGTTAGATCATATTGATCGATAGCTGCTAATGTATCACCACCCCCGGCAATGCTGAAAGCATCGCTCTTCGCTATGGCAATTGCTAAAGCACGAGTACCATAAGAAAACTGCGGGAATTCAAAGACGCCCACGGGTCCATTCCAAATGATGGTTTTTGCGTCTTCTAAAATATCGATGTAGCGGGTAATTGTTTCTGGACCAATGTCCATGATCATATCGTCTTTGGCAACGTTGCTTAGTGATTTATAATAAGCGGGACAACTCTCATTAAACGCTTTACCTACCACCACATTGGAAGGCAGTTGAATCTGGCAACCCGATTCCTTGGCTAGAGCCAGGATAGCGCGTGCTTCTTCTAATAGATTTGGTTCATGCAAAGACAAGCCAATCTCATGGCCTTGGGCCTTCAGAAAAGTGTTCGCAATACCACCACCGGGGATTAGGACATCAACTTTGGATACCATTTGTTTGAGTAACGATAGCTTGGTGGATACTTTTGCTCCCCCGACAATAGCGACAATGGGTTTTTCTGGATCTTTGAGTACGTGTTGCAAGGCTTCAAGCTCGCGGATCAATAAGGGGCCTGCAACAGCAATAGGCGCATATTTAGCAACACCATAGGTTGATGCATGGGCGCGATGTGCTGTGCCGAAAGCATCCATGACAAAAATATCACATAAATCAGCAAGATGTTTGGCTAGCTGGTCATTGTTGGCTTTTTCACCCACGTTGAAGCGTACATTTTCACAGATCACCAGCTCCCCTGGTTTTACATCAACCCCCTCTAGGTAATGGCTGACAAAATGTACCGGGTAATCAAGGTGCGTGGCTAAGTAGTCGGCAACAGGTTGTAACGAAAAGCGATGTTCAATCTTGCCTTCTTCGGGACGACCAAGATGAGAGATAACGATAACAGCTGCTCCCGCAGCTAGTGCTGCACGCAAAGTAGGTAACGCCGCTTGCAGACGCTGGTCGCTAGTAATTATCCCATCTTTGATAGGTACATTTAGGTCTTCGCGAATCAAAACTCGTTTGTGAAAAAGATCAACATCGCTCATTTTGGTAAGATTCATTTTGTGATTCCTAAAGATTCATCATATGGTAGGCCGTGTCTAGCATGCGGTTTGAAAACCCCCACTCATTATCATACCAAGCGACTACTTTGACTAAATTCCCTAGCACTTTTGTTTGTGTGGTGTCGAAGGTCGCCGATGCGGGATCGTGATTAAAATCACAAGACACTAACGGCTGGTCATTAATATGTAATATGTCGCTCTGGGCACGGCGCACAATGTCATTTACGTCATTTACAGTCGTTGGGCGTTTGCTAATGAAGGTAAAGTC
The DNA here is from genome assembly GCA_945865355.1 of Legionella genomosp. 1. Taxonomy (GTDB): domain Bacteria; phylum Pseudomonadota; class Gammaproteobacteria; order Legionellales; family Legionellaceae; genus CAMBDN01. The sequence continues at coordinate 19,048 of CAMBDN010000013.1, read as the reverse complement.
AATGACGGACACATTTAATGTTGGAACCCGCATAGCAAAACCATCTAATTTTCCAGCCAGTTCAGGCAAAACCAATCCTACAGCGGCCGCCGCTCCCGTTTTGGTTGGAATAATTGATTGGGTGGCTGAGCGTGCACGGTGTAAATCATTGTGGCTACCATCAAGTAACATTTGATCTTTGGTGTACGCGTGGACAGTATTTAGTAAACCATGTTCAATGCCTATGGCATCATTTAGGGGTTTAACAACCGGGGCCAAGCAGTTTGTGGTGCATGATGCATTGGAAACAATTTGATCGGTTGCTTGCAAACTAAGGTGATTAACACCATAAACAACAGTGGCATCACAATCTTTTCCGGGTGCTGAGATTAAGACTTTTTTTGCACCAGCCGCTATATGCTGCATGGCAGCTTCACGCTTGGTGAAACGGCCCGTACACTCAAGGACTATATCAACATTTAATGCTTGCCAAGGGAGTGCGCTAGGATCGCGCTCAGCAATCACAAGGATTGGGTGGCCATCAACAACCAAGCGATCGCCGTCAATCGCCACGCTGCTTTGGAAACGACCGTGGGTGGAGTCGTACCTAGTCAAATGTGCAGTGGTTTCAATACCCGATAAATCATTGATAGCAACCACGTTAAAATCGTTTTGACGTTGGTATTCAAAAATTGAACGTAAAATGCAACGTCCAATACGCCCATAGCCATTAATTGCGACACGAATTGTCATACTACATCTCCGGATTACTGTGCAAATGCACTTTTTTATTACAGTTGGTCATCCTTGGCTAATCAAGTCCTGTAAATGGGTGGTTGTTATGTTGGTCCTGGGTTCTCCGTTCTTAACGTCCCTCCCCTTGAAAAAAGGGGGGGAGGAGGGATTTATTCATTGTATTTATAAAAAATCCCCTCAAGTCCACCATTTTCAATGGGGAAAGCGCCTTAAGTATCCTTTGGCTCAGGGCCAACCAACTCATTTAAAATAATGCTTTTAGTGTCTCCACCGTATTTTTAACGGTAATGCCTAAATATTCATAAACTTCCGTAGCTGGCGCCGATGCGCCAAACCGGTCGATACCGATCACCGCACCATCCAGACCAACAAAGCGATACCAATAACCAGTGGAACCGGCTTCAATCGCGATACGTTTGCGTACTGTACCAGGTAAAACATGTTGTTGATAAGTTGCATCTTGGCTAAGAAACCGCTCGGCACAAGGCATGGAAACCACACGGATTTGCAATCCCTGGCTTTTAAGCTTCTCTGCTGCAGCAATGGCAATTTGTACTTCAGAGCCTGTTGCAATCAAGATGGCCTCCGGGGCTTGTTCGCTATCTTGCAAAATGTAACCACCCCGTTTAATCAGCTCTGCCGCTTCCGCAGAATGTGTACACGCGGGTAGGTTTTGTCTCGATAGCAGCAAGCTTGAAGGACCATCCTGATGTTCTATCGCTTGTTGCCAAGCGACGGCCGTCTCCATCAGATCGGCCGGTCGCCAAACTTGCATATTAGGTGTCATCCGAAGCATTGCCGCGTGCTCTATAGGCTGGTGGGTCGGACCATCTTCGCCCAAACCAATGGAGTCATGTGTATAAACGAAAATGACGCGTTTTTTCATCAGCGCACTTAAGCGTACAGCATTTCGCGCGTAATCGGCGAAGACCAAAAATGTTCCGCCATAAGGAATAAACCCGCCGTGCAAGGTTAAGCCATTCATAATGGCTGACATGGCAAATTCACGTACCCCATAATACAGGTAATTTCCTTTAAAATTGTCGTGAGTAATGGCTTCGGTTCCCGACCAGTTGGTATTGTTTGAACCCGTTAGGTCAGCGGATCCTCCGAGCATTTCCGGCAATATTGCGGCAAATTCTTCTATGCACTGTTGAGACGCCTTCCTGGTTGCAACGGCTTTATCATTTAGCCGGCATTTTTCAATGAATTCTTGAGTTTTTTCTTGCCAATTATCCGGTAAATCCCCATTGATCTGTCGCAAAAATTCGAGGTAGTCCTTGGGGTGGTTTTGTTGGTAATCATGGCAATGTTGCAACCACCGTTGCTCGTCATGTTGCCCTTGTTCTAAATGGTTCCATTCTGCATAAATCTGCTCAGGGATAACAAACGGCGGATATGGCCAATTAAATCTTTCTCGTATGTGTTGAATGTCATCGGCCCCTAAAGGCGCGCCATGCACTTTTTCGCTACCCGCATTGGCAGAACCATATCCAATGATTGTTTTACAGAGAATGATCGTTGGTTTATTTGTTTCTTGGCGGGCACTGATAATGGCATTCTCAATTGCCTTGAAATCATGACCATCGACGCCTTCGATCACTTGCCAATTGTAAGCTTTAAAGCGATTGGCAGTGTTGTCAGTAAACCAGGGTTCTATTTTTCCATCGATAGAAATGCCATTATCATCATAAAAGACGATCAATTTACCGAGGCCCAATGTACCAGCAAATGAACAGGCTTCATGTGAAATACCCTCCATGAGGCATCCATCACCAACAAAAGCATAAGTATAATGATTTATAAGCGCTCTGTTATTGTCGTTAAACCGCGCTGCTAATACTTTTTCAGCAATAGCCATGCCCACCGCATTGGCAAGGCCTTGACCTAAGGGACCGGTTGTTGTTTCCACTCCTGGGGTGTCAAGTGACTCTGGATGTCCGGGGGTTTTTGAATGCAATTGGCGAAAATTCTTTAGATCATTAATGCTGAGGTTGTAACCTGTTAAATGAAGAAGAGAGTAAAGTAGCATCGAGCCGTGTCCATTGGATAAAACAAAGCGATCACGGTTAAACCACAATGGGTTTTTAGGGTTATGTTTCATGAATTTTTGCCATAAAACGGTGGCAATATCAGCCATCCCCAACGGCATGCCTGGATGTCCTGATTGGGCTTGTTCGACGGCATCGATACTTAAGAAACGAATCGCGTGGGCTAGCTCTCTGGAAAAACTCATGGGAATACTTGGGTTGTCAATGGGGTCACTATTGTCGCTCAGAAGCTAACATTCAGCAAGTTTCGTGCTTGTATTGGCACGGGTATCATTTTGTTCAATAGTTGTAATGGTATGTTCTCATGGAAAACATTCGTTGGATAAAATTTACTTTCTGTCTATTTTATGCGACAATTGCCCAGGCTAATTAAGTTATTCTGAACGAGTATGGTAGCGATTTTACAGCGATTACAATCACGTGGAATTTATTTCCCTGTTCCTTGTGATGAAGGTTCACAAGCGTGGGTATTTAAACAGAAAATTAGTCAGAAAGGTATTAAATTTTTTCAATATTTAGTTGGCAATCACCAGGCGCTTAACATCGAGTATAGTGTTCACTGTGCTCAGCTTGCGCATGATTTAGTTCGTAAAAATACAATTGAATTAACCCAACAAATAGAAGCCGCACTCATGATGGCTGAGCTGCTGGAAACTATTTATAGCGATTATCTCATTGTCCCGCGTGAAGTGATTCGTCTTCGGCAGGAGCAGGCGGTTTATCGCAGCATGTTGGAACATCAAAAGTATACATTTGCTAGCGCCGAACATAATGATGTTGTGGACACACACCTAACGAAGAATATTCGGGAGCGGACCGCTCCAATTAATTGGTCACGCCTGCTTACTGGCCGTATCAGAAGGTTTCTTATTTTAACCACCCCAGTTATAAGCGATGCCGGATACACTAGCTGGATTACTGGCGCGGATGTTTACGTCAGTCCTGTTCTTAATCATGCGTCTTGGTTGGTTTTTATCCCGCGGTTATCGACAAATTTATTTTTGACGGCCAAGCATGTTTTTTCTGGCTCATGGATGGGTGAGAAGGAAAAAGCCCTAGGCTGGCAGATTCGTTTGAAAGCTCAATTACAGCGGCGTTGGTTTGAAATCGCTAACGATCTTGCTGCGATGACAGTGAATATCATTAATTGCTTTATATTAATCGGTGCTTTGTCGCCCTTTGGTCTCTATGCAACAACTGCTTTGCTGATCTTTGATGTTTTAAACGCTTGTTTACGTGTGTATATTGAAATTGGTCGATTGAAAACATTAGAGCAGCAACATCAGAACATTCTGATGGCAGGGGATCTATCTATAGAAGATCGTGAGCATACAAAAGAATTTTTATCTCATTTGCGACAACGCATTTACTATGAAGAAAAGCGGCTTTATATTCAGGTTGCATTGATAACAACCGTGTTCCTAACTTTTGCTCTCACGTTTCCGCTTTTCGCAGTTATTCCTATCATACCGATGATAGGCGCTTTATTAGCTATTATTGCAACGATAGGGTACTTCACTGCCACTCAACGCGTGGACCACGAAAAGCCGGCTGATAAAGTAACACCAGCGGTTGCAAAAAAGGCTATTCTTGCTTCGTATGGGTTTTTTAAACCGAGCCTTGAGGCGGCGTCAGATGTAGTCCCTGTTCCAGAAAATACCTCCACTGAGGATACCCCTCTAACTTTATTAACCATGTAGCTCGCAATATTGCAAGGCACATAACGATATGCTAGGGTCTGGAAAATTTGCCAACCGAATAGAGAGCAACAAGATCATGGCTGCTATTTCTTTACCTCAATATACTCAAATCAATATAGATACTTTCACGGAGCGCTTAGAGTCCCTATTACAGGGTAATTTACAACAGATTAATGCGCTATTGGCCAAGGATTCTAATTTTAATTGGGATAATCTGATGCGGCCATTGGAAGATATGGATGATGCATTGGAGCGATTTTGGTCGCCCTTGTCCCATTTGCATGCCGTGGTAAATTCACCGGTGTTACGCACGTGCTATCAAGCATGTTTACCGAAATTATCAGCGTATGAGGCAGCTATAGGTCACAATCAAGCTTTATATGACGCAATACAATCAATGGATAAAAGTAAATTGAATGCGGTGCAGCATAAAATAATTGATGATACCTTGCGTGATTTTGAATTATCAGGAGTCGCATTATCGCCGGACAAAAAGCACCGCTTTGAGGCGATCCAGGCGAGGTTGTCAGAGCTATCGAATCAGTTTGAAAATAATGTATTAGATGCAGGACAAGCATACAATTTGCACATTACTGATGAAAAGCGGTTGCTTGGGTTACCTGAACATGCGCTGCATAGTGCGAAAGTAGTCGCCGAGGAAAAAGGATTGTCCGGATGGGTGCTAAACCTTGAAATTCCCTGTTACATTGCGGTCGTTACACACGCAGAAGATCGCTCTTTGCGTGAGGACATCTACAAAGCGTATGTCACCCGCGCCTCTGACCAAGGGCCGTTTGCCGAAAAATATGATAATTCGACGGTCATGGATGAGATCCTTGCCTTGAAGTTTGAAAAAGCGAACTTGCTCGGTTTTGCTAATTATGCGGAATTATCGCTTGCAACTAAGATGGCTGAGTCAACGGAACAAGTGGTAAGTTTTCTCTCTGACTTGAGTCGTCGTGCCCATAAGCAAGCTGAGGATGAGTTTCACCAGTTACAAACGTTTGCAAAAGCGGAACATCATATTAACGATGTGGCACCCTGGGATATTGCTTATTTATCTGAGAAAAAAATGCAGTCCCTTTATTCAATTTCTCAGGAGGAATTACGGGCATATTTCCCTCTTCCCACGGTTATTTCCGGGTTGTTCACCATTGTTAACAAGCTCTATGGTATGACCATGGAGGAAGTGAAAGCGGTTGATATTTGGCACCCAGATGTAACTTGTTATCGAATCAAAGATCAGGCTAATAATTTGCGTGGTTATATCTATGTGGATCTATTTGCTCGGCAAAATAAACGGGGCGGAGCTTGGATGGATTCGAGCCAAAGTAGGCGTAAGTTGGTTGATGGGACTATCCAGTTACCTATTGCTACACTGACTTGTAATTTTGCAAAACCAGCCGCGAATAAACCACCTACGTTATCGCATGATGAAGTCATCACCTTATTTCATGAGTTTGGGCATTGTTTGCATCATGTGTTGACTCAAGTTGATTATCTGGGCGCTTCGGGAATCAATGGTGTTGAATGGGATGCCGTTGAATTGCCAAGTCAGTTCTTTGAAAACTGGTGCTGGGAAGAGGACGCGTTAAACCTCTTGACTGCCCATGTTGATAATGGACACCCCTTACCAAAAGACATATATAATAAAATGTTGGCGGCAAAGAACTTCCAATCTGCGATGGGGATGATGCGGCAATTGGAGTTTTCATTATTTGATTTTCGTATTCATCGGGAATATCAACAGCAAATACCAGCGTTTATTGCGAAGATCCTTGCTGATGTGCGTCAACAAACCACCGTTGTGCCAATCGCTCCTTACAACCGTTTTCAACATAGTTTTAGTCATATTTTTGGTGGTGGTTACGCCGCTGGATATTATAGTTATAAATGGGCTGAAGTGCTCTCTAGCGATGCCTTTTCACGCTTTGAGGAAGAAGGAATCTTTAATGAAAAAACGGGGCGTGATTTTCTGCACCAGATTTTAGAGGTGGGTGGTTCACGCAAAGCGCTTGATGCTTTCATTGGTTTCAGGGATCGGGTAGCGAAGATTGATGCGTTGCTAAAACATAATGGAATACAAGAAAATGGAAACAGATGATGCACAAGTGAGGGTCTCTGCGGGATTGTATGACATGCCGCTGCAAACGATCGATGGTAAGCCCACAACCTTGAAACCCTATCAAGGCAAGGTCATGCTGATAGTTAATGTTGCTAGCCGCTGTGGTTTTACCCCACAGTATACCGAGCTAGAAGCCCTATATAATGACTTTCAGCAACGAGGTTTCGTGGTTCTTGGTTTTCCTTGCGATCAATTTATGCATCAAGAGCCTGGTCAAAATGCGGAGATCAAGGCGTTTGTCGAAAGTTGTTTTCACGTCACCTTTCCCTTGTTCGATAAAATTAAAGTGAATGGGGTTGGGCGAGCACCGCTGTATAGTTATTTGGCGAAACACCTTGAAAAACGGCCACTGAAGTTTATCCCATGGAATTTCACCAAGATTTTGGTCGATCAGCAAGGACGAGTGCTAAGACGTTATTTGCCAATTACATCATTTAAAACAATCCGCAAAGCCGTAGAAAATTTGTTACCGGGCTAGTCCATGTTTCTTTCCAAGGGGGGTGAATGTGCGACCAGGTGTCGGATGACGGTTAAACCACCAAATATATTTCATCTTTCCTCCCCGTTATATGTTATAATTTAAGTGTACAGTAAAGGGGGCGACCTGGCTTCGACGTGGGTTGCGAAACTTAAGGTGCATGCCGAGAATGAGATCTCTCGTTAAACAGAATCAAATAAACATAAATGCAAACAATGATAACTTTGATGCTTTTGCCGAGGAAGCTATCGCCGCGTAAGCGATGATGGTCAATCGTAAAACATCACCGTGCGCTGCCGAAAAACCAGCGCCCCGTTGACCGAGCTTGCTTACCGGTATCGAATCAACGGTCATAGAAGATAAGCTAGCGATTTTATTTGTCCCGCATTTAATCGCGAAACTAAGGGAATCGCCGCGTATCATCCTGCCAGTCGGAGAGTGCTCGGTTAAATTAATAGACCAGGCTATGCATGTAGAGCTAAGAGCAGAGGATCTGCGGACGCGGGTTCGATTCCCGCCGCCTCCACCAATTTAAAACACCATTAAAGACCACTTAAGACAATCAAAAGCCCTTATAAATCAAGGGCTTTTTTGTATTTGCACACTGTCTTTTGTAGTCTTTTACTGTCCTCGGATGATCCCAAAATGTACCCAAAAATCGTTGGAAAGTACCCAATTTGTGCCCAAAAATTCTGGACAAAAAATAGACAAAACCATACCCTGACTTCAGTAGTAAGGAATCAATAAATGACGAAAAAAACAATGGCAATGCTAACAGAACTTAAATTAGTAGGAATAACCACAAGAACCAATAACACCCAAGGTGATGGGATAAACGAATTAAAATTTAAATTTGGCTCAGGTTATCGCATTTATTATAGCGAGTTAGATGATGTGATTGTGCTTTTACTTTGTGCTGGAGATAAAAAAACACAAAGCAAAGACATCAAACTGGCAAAAGAATATTTGATTGATTATTTAAAAGGAGAAAATCATGGCTAAAAGTATCGATTATCATGATTACTTAATTGAAACCTTAAAAGACCCCTCTGAGGCAGCCGGATATCTCAATGCTGCGCTTGATGATGGTGATATTAATGGTTTTTTAGAAGCGTTGCGGAATGTTGTTGAGGCTAGTGGTGGCATGACCAGGCTTTCAGAAAAAACCTCTAAAGGAAGAAATAGTCTTTATAAAACTATTTCAAGCACAGGAAATCCATATCTAAGAAACACAAATGAAATTCTACAGACACTGGGTTTTCACTTATCAGTTACACCAAATGAATCAAATGGTCGCAAAAGTGCTTGATACCAAGTTCGATTCCTCTCTCAGGAATCGAACTGTTCAGAAGCATCATTGTTCATGAAAAGTACCCAATCTGTGCCCAAACATTTATGCCTTCATAATTTAATGAATATTATCAATGAGTTAAAAATAATTGTCGCGGGTTCGATTCCCGCCGCCTCCACCAATTTACCATCCAAGACACTCCAATAACATCCGTAACCTCTTGTAAACACTAGGCTTAAAGCCTATCATACGTCCACTATTGTCCAGCAAGTACCCCCTACATACAATCCATAGTGGGGGCATTTGTTGGGGTATATCGAGATCTCAAAAAGGAGATACCCCCAAGTGGCGTTAAACCATACTAAAATTATCAATGCTAAACCTACAGAGAAAGCCTATAAGCTTGCTGATGAGAAAGGCTTGTTTCTTTTTATTACCCCGAAAGGTGGTATGTACTGGCGTATGAAGTACCGCTTTGGCGGAAAAGAAAAATTGCTGGCATTGGGGGTATATCCTGATGTGTCTCTTGCTAAAGCGAGAGATAAGCGCGATGACGCAAGGAAATTACTTGCCGATGATATTGATCCTGGCGAACACCGTAAAGTTATGAAGCAAGTGGAAAGTGATCGCTCAGCCAATAGCTTTGAAGTCATTGCTAGAGAGTGGTTTGTAAAATACTCTTCAAATTGGGTTAAGAGTCATTCCGATAAAATTATTCAACGTTTTGAGCGGGATATTTTTCCTTGGATTGGTAATAAGCCTATCACTGATGTTACCCCGCCTGTATTGCTATCAGTAATTCGCCGAATTGAAGAACGAGGAGCATTGGAGACGGCGCACCGAGCTTTAAGCAATTGTGGACAGGTGTTTCGTTATGCAATTGCAACAGGTCGAGCTGAAAGAGATTCATCTCAAGATTTAAAAGGCGCATTACCTCCCGTAAAAACCAAACATTTTGCAGCACAAACAGATCCTAAGCGTTTTGGCGAGTTGTTGAGAACATTTGAGGATTACCAGGGATCGCTTATTGTTCGGTGTGCATTGCGTTTAGCACCATTAATCTTTGTACGTCCTGGTGAATTACGCCATGCTAAATGGGAAGACATCGATTTTGATGCAGCCCAATGGAGTTATATTGTTACCAAAACAGAAACGCCTCACATTGTACCTTTAGCTACCCAAGCCATAGCAATACTAAAAGAGCTTAACCCTTTGACGGGTAACGGTATTTTTGTTTTCCCCTCTGCTAGAAGTGATGCTCGCCCAATGAGTGATAACGCTATTTTGGCTGCTTTACGTCGATTAGGAATTAGTAAAGAAGAGGCCACAGGGCATGGGTTTAGGGCAACTGCACGAACGCTGTTAGATGAGGTTTTGGGAGTTCGCCCCGACCTTATTGAACATCAACTCGCACATGCTGTTCGTGACCCAAATGGTCGCGCTTATAACAGGACTGCACATTTGCAGGAGCGTAGGAAGATGATGCAACAGTGGGCAGATTATTTATATCAGCTAGCTGAGGAAAGAAAATAGTTAATGTAACTTAAATTTTGAATGGAATAAAATGTTAAGAATAAAAAGAAAAGAAGACTTACCTACATGGCTTTATATAAAAAATTACGATGCCACCAAAAACTTTACAGCCAGAGATTGGTATCAACAACTTTTTGTAAGAAAATTTTGCCAAGAAATTGGCAATGAAGATAGTTTTGTTAAACAAGTAATTTCTGCAATTCGTGAAAATCCAATTATTGATGTGATAAATGATGATAGGTTTTCATTAATTAAAGGATACAGTGCATTTGCAAATAACATATCTTTTATACCAGGCATCCATCAGATGACAGCTCATGAGTTTGTGGCGATTGAAAAGGATATTGACCCTATTAAACACGAACTTGCTCGAAAATGGTCAAAGCAAAATCATTTGAATCCTCAAATTCTTTATAGTCCGGAAATAGACTTTCCAATAAATGAATTAAATCCTAATTTTAAAAAATTTATTGCTATAAGCATTAATTCTAATTTGCCTAAGCCTCTTTTAATGAAGCAATTCGAAGAGATCTTAGATTCACTGCAAATTAAAAATGGAAGGGATTCAGAAAAACGTTACCAACAGTTAGATTTTCGGAGCTGGTATAAATATGGGGTATTACCCTATCTTGATTTAGATGTTTGGCAAAATGAAGTCAACAAAAGTATTACTAATCTTGTTTTTGCAAATGCTATTCATGCTGCTGAAGTGCGGGGCGAAGAAAACATAAGAAAAACAACCGCCCATTTAGCTAAAACCCTTCTTTCTTATGAGTCATTAAACGAATTGGCAGGGCAAGCCTATATTGAAATGATTAAATAAGCGGAAAAACTCATAGTCGAGTTTTTCCGGAAAAGGAGTATTTTTCCCATTCCTCGAAATCAATTCGTAACAATCTAAAATGGTTCCATTATTAACTAATGGAGCTCTATAAATGCCTGATGGAATAGAAACAAACTTTCGTATCCTTCGTCTCAAACAAGTAGAAAATCGTACTGGTCTAAAACGATCTACTATCTATAACCGCATATCCCTTGGAACCTTCCCAAAACAAATTTCCCTTGGTGGAGACAGGGCAATCGGCTGGTTAGAGTCCGAGATAAATGATTGGATTCAGCAGAGAATAATAAATAGCCGACATGGGGAACTTGCATCATGACTTTTAATCAAATTATCAACCAATTCCAAGCTGAAATGACAGCAAAAGGAATTACCCCACCCAAAGAAATTGTCATTGATGCACGACTGCATCGTTTTCATGTTGATGGAGATAAGTGCTCATCAAAAAACGGTTGGTATATCATTTTTAATGATGGCACACCTTGTGGTGTATTCGGGAGCTGGCGAATAGGTAGGACCCATATTTGGTGTGGTAAAAATCAAGACTTAATGAATGGATTAGAATTATTAGCATTTCGAAAACAAATTGAGCAAGCAAAAATTAAACGTGATCAAGATCGAAAAAGACAACACGAAAAAGCTTCTATTCTAGCTGAACGGCTATGGTATTTGGCTTGTGCGGCTCATCCCAAACATTCTTATTTAGTGAAAAAATTGATACGGCCATTTTATGCTCGCCAAAGAGGAGGTTATCTTATTCTGCCGATCATTGATTTTTCTGGAAATTTTTGGAGCTTACAATTTATCTCTCCTGACACGAGTAAGAATAAATGGTTTTTGCCCAATGGTTCAATCAAAGGTCATTTCATTCCAATACAAGGTAGGCCTGGTGATGGTACAAAAATATTAATTTGTGAAGGGTTTTCTACAGGAGCAACATTGGCCCAGGGCTACCCTAATTATTGTGTGATTGCTGCCTGTGATGCGGGAAATTTAAAGCCAGTAGCAACGGTTATTCATCATAATGTACCTAATGCTGAAATAATCATTTGTGCTGATGATGACCGTCTAAATTTGATTAATATTGGCTTAATAAAAGCCCGTGAAGCATCCATTGCTACAGGCTCATTAATGTTTAAACCTAAATGGCCAGACGATGCTCCGAATAATTTAACTGATTTTAATGACTTAGCCTGTTGGATCTCCCACAGAGGAGATAGACATGTCTAATACTACTTTTGCGAACTACGAGGGAACCAAGGGAACCAAGGGAACTGAGAGAATAACTAGCAACGACAAGGGCTCTGTTAGTTCCCTCAATAAAAATATGCAGGGAATCGAGGGAGTATATGGCCCAACTGTGGAGGTAATTTCACCCGTTGAAGCTTTTGAAGCAGTTCTGCATGCACCAAATATTGAACGGTCAACTTATCTGGCTCACGATGATTGGTTTTTAATAGGTAATACTAAATTCAAACCAGGCTTGTATTATCATGGGATTGATAAACCTGCCTCAGATGATCCAGTTCACACAGATACCTGGATTTGCAGCCCTATATATGCCGATGCACTAACCAGTAACGAGCATGGCTCAGACTGGGGCTTACTTTTACGATTTATTAATCCCAATGGAAAGTGGCGGGAATGGGCTATGCCTAGTTCTATGCTTAAAGGTTCTGGTGAGGATATGCGTGGTGAACTATTGTCACTGGGGGTTCGTATATCACCGGATGGAAATAAACAGCTCCATCGTTGGCTGGCCAGTCAAGAGCCTAAAAGTCGCATAATCGCGGCAATGAGAACAGGATGGCATGACAGCCAGCAAGGAATCGCTTTTGTTCTTCCTAACAAAGTAATCGGTGCAGATAATGTTCGTTTTCAATCTGAATATGCTGTTCATGATGATTTCATCCAAAAAGGTACTTTGGAGGATTGGAAAAATGAAGTGGCTGCGCTTTGTCAGGGTAACCATATCTTGTTACTTTCGGTTTCTTCTGCGCTTGCTGGACCATTGCTGAAAATTGCTAAGTTGCAGGAGTTAGGTGGTGCTGGAATCCATTTGATGGGGGATTCTAGCCGAGGAAAAACTACTGCATTGCAAGTTGGTGCAAGTGCTTGGGGTTCTCCAAGTTTTATGCGTACTTGGCGAGCGACAGCCAATGGATTAGAAGCTACTGCTGCATCACGAAATGATACGTTTCTACCGCTCGATGAGTGCGGAGAAAGCGATCCCAAAGAAATCGGTTTGATTATTTATTCTTTGGCAAATGGGGTCGGAAAACAACGAGCCAAACGTACGGGTGGTACCCGCCAATCAGCTCGCTGGCGAACCATTGTATTATCCAGTGGCGAGTGCTCTATGGGTACACACATGAGTGAGTCAGGAAAGCGAATAAAAGCAGGTCAACAAGCTCGGTTGCTTGATATACCTGCAACTAATTTTGAGTTTGGTTCCTTTAATTGCCTTCATGGTAGTGATAGTGGTCGGGCATTCGCGGATCGATTAAAACGTGCTACCAGTAAAAACTATGGTCATCTTGGTGTAGCGTTTGTAGAAAAGTTAATAGCAGATAAACAAGATTTTCCAGCTTTATATGCAGATACTTGCAAATTACCCCAATTTTCAACTAATGATGGAGTTGAATCTCGCGCTGTTGGAACATTTGCTTTAATTGGAATGGCTGGGGAGTTGGCTACTGAGTATGGTTTAACTGGGTGGAAAGAAGGTGATGCAATTAATGCGGCAATTACCGCATTTCAATCGTGGAGAAAATATAGGGGCACAGGAAAAACAGAAGACCGACAAATCATGCAAGCCGTTCGTGACTTCATTTTACAGCATGGAGATTCACGGTTTTCCAAGTTAGGTAACTCAACTTCAGAAAGTTTACACACTAAAAATAGGGCTGGGTGGTGGAAAGAATCCGATATTGATGAACGGGTATACTTATTTAATGCCCCCGCTCTTCGTGAAGCGGTATCTGGATTTGAAACTACTAAAATTTTAGATGTGCTTCAAAAGGCTGGCTGGATTACAGAGCATGACAAGGACAGGCGCTCTAAAAAGACAACGGTGAATGGCTCAAAAACAAATTTTTATTATATTCGTCCTAATGAGGATGATGGGTTATGAGCCTGCGTACCCTTTTAAATAAACTAATGATTCCCTCGGTTCCCTTAATCAATAGCAAGGAGGGAACTGAGAATAGCCTAGTGAATAAAGGCTGTTCCCCAAGTTCCCTTGGTTCCCTGGCAAAAGAACATAGACAGGTAAAGGTTAATACTAATAAAGCGGCACAAGAACCGATAGTGATTAAGACCATGTGTAAATGTGAACGTTATCGTCTTCCATTTTGTTCTTGTGGTTTTAATAATTATCAAAGTAATTGAACGCCAATGAAAAATAAATCTTGTATGAATCAGTCTTCATCTTTTATCAAAGCATCCATTTTTTGGTTAAGTTCGGTTAGAGCAATAAGCCTAGCATTTGCTCCAATTAAGGAAGCTACTTGACCAGCTTCATCGGGTGTTATCACTCCAGACGTAACAGCCTGCAAAGCTTCTTTTCCAATACAGGAAATCGTTTGAGTATAACTAGTACTACAATCGGGTATGTTGATTTGAATCGGTTCATCGTTTGGTTTAGCTGGTAGCATACGCTCCAAAAATAACCGTAACATAGCCTCATTGCCTTTGAGTGCCATATCAATAGCTACCTTAAATAGTGCTTCCCTATGGGGTTCTACTAATGTACTGAATACTTGCTGACGCGTACCTGTACCTTTTGGGCGACCACTAGGATTACCGCTTATTCCTGTTTGAAAGGTCATCCTTACATCCTCTCTATCTTGTTATTAACAATGAATAACAAGCATATTTTGTAATTAGTATTTTATCTCATGGGAAAAGTAATATCGACTAATGCGGGTCAAAAGCGTTTGTTGATCCTATTTACTTTGGATCCCGGATTACGTGCGCTCCATACACCTCGGTTATATATTTTAACATATGCATTTTGAGGCTCTTGCAAAATTATATAAAAAATACTACATATGGCACATATGCTCATTTTTTATATAATTTTGCAAGAACTTCTTTTGTTAGGGAATAATTATACTTGATTGTGATTACTAAGTTGTGTCGCCAACCAATATTCTACAAGAGGAACGGCTTGTCCTTGTGTAGATTTAAAATATGCCGATAAAGCTAAACCAAGTGGTTCTTTTTTTTCTATTGAAACTCTAAGTAATTGGCCATAAGAGGATGATAATTCATCAAGTAATACAGGAGTTTGAATATGCAGTGAATGAGCAATACTATCTATATTATTCTCTGGAGAGGCCATATGTGCGGTTTTAACAAGATTTTCTATGCTATAGCGGTGATGCGGGCATAGTATGTCCGATGCCATTGCCCAGCAATCCCACTCCCCCGTTTCAGACCAACCAAGAGCGCCAGTGGATTTTTGATAAAGCAAAACTCTTGGTGTTGAATTAGAAGATATAGCAATCCAATCACCAGACTCCGCAGTGGTTATTATATAATATAGCCATCCAGGAGAAAATGCACCTGAGCGCGATGGTAAGTAAAGCGTTGTCCCATTTGTTGCAATTAAAGAGCCATAATTGGGTTGAAATGTTTGACCAAACATAATGATGCTGGGGTGATCTATCTTTTGTGTTCCATGCCACATTTCTTTGGTGCTATATATGGGTTTATTTAAATAACCCCATCCATGAGGATTAAACTCATAGGATAAACTTTTTCCAGTGTCAGATAGTTCAAATATACGCTCTTGGTATGTTGAAAGGACAATTAGACTCTCTTTATCTTGATATGCACAATAAGGCATTGATAGATTCGCATAAGAAGGGCCATTGGAACCAAATTCATTGATTAGTTCCAGATTTCTAGACAAACTAAAAACCCGTCCAGCCATTGTATCACTTCCAATTAATCCATTAGACTTTTCGTCATAATTAATGCAGGTTGTAAATAAAATGGGGCGTTCTCCAATGGTAGTAATTCTTTTAATTTCTTGGCCATTTGTGAGTGCAAATTTGGCTATTGTTGTTCCGCTTGCATATACATAGTCTCCTACTATAGAGACTCCATGACATGATTGAACATTTTGTTTCCATCGATAGACCCAATGTCCATCTACACGTTCAAAGAGTGAGACGGCACCACCATCATAGTCAGCTACGGCCATATATCTTCCGCCCTGCGAAATATGAACACCCTCAGGCCCTTTAAGCGCTTCAAGGTGAGTAATTCGCTCATCCAGTTCCAATGATATTGTATTATCATGTGGTGTGATTTTTGCCACAATGATGTCTTTACCTGTGTAATTAGCGATAAATACTCGGTCGTAGAAAGGAGAATAATAAACTGCTGTGGGACTCCATATAGGGACCTTCTTGTTTAATCGTATTGGGTAGGCAGTCCGCTTGAGCGGATTAAAAACATAGATGTTTCTATAATTAGTAAATAACCAAAAATTAGAGGCTATTTTTGTCAATGATACGGGAGTTAAATTTCCATTATCATCACGTTTAATTGAAACAGATATGGGTGGAGAATTTAATCGTATTCGAGTGAACTCTTTATGCCAGTTTGATTTTTTTAAATTTGGTATTCCAGTATGATGACCTAATTCAGATATTAGGATCAATTTGATGTTATTATTTATCTGATCTATGAGATTATCGTTGCTGGTTGCTGGTTGCTGGTTGCTGGTTGCTGGTTGCTGGTTGCTGGTTGCTGGTTGCTGGTTGCTGGTTGCTGGTTGCTGGTTGCTGGTTGCTGGTTGCTGTAAGTACTTTTTGTTTTCACTATTTATGTCGCTTGTGTTTTTTTGAATAGTTAATGCAAGGAAAATCCATTTGTAATTAGGGGTTAATATTACCAATAATAAAATTAAAGCAGACATTGCGGTAATTTTTTTTATATGATTTATTCGCATTATATTCCTTGATAATTAGATTGTATGGTAATCCCCCCATTTTTAACTGACATAAAAAGTAGAAGCCTAAGCCACTAATGCCAATTTTTGTTTTGGGGTGATACCTCCTATAGCCATATTGGGACGTTCATTATTTTAGGACCAAAGCCACTTGGTGGCGTAGTCTTGCACCTGCTCAATCGTACTGAATAAGAACTGGTTTAGCCAGTCATAACGTACAGTGCGGTTATATCGCTCAATGTACGCATTCTGTTGGGGTTTACCGGGTTGTATGAACATCAATTTGATTTGATGTTTCAAAGCCCATTTTTCCAACAGATGGCTGATATATTCCGGCCCATTGTCACAACGCAGCTGCAAAGGTTTACCTCGCTACTCAATCACTTGGTCGAGCGCCCTAATAACTCTTGCGGCTGGCAAAGCAAAATCCACTTCGATGGCTAAACCCTCGCGATTAAAGTCATCCAATACGTTGAATAAACGATAGGGGCGACCATTCTCAAGTTGATCATGCATAAAGTCCATTGACCAGCACTGATTAATGGTCTTTGGCACAGATAGCGTTTCAGGCCTTTCCCTGATTAGCCGCTTTTTGGGTTTAATACGCAAATTAAGCTCCAATTCCCGATAAATGCGATACACTCGTTTGTGATTCCATGAGTGGCCTTTTACGTTACGTAAATACAAGAAGCACAGTCCAAAACCCCAGTTACGCTGGTTGTGAGTTAAGCGTATTAACCAGTCTCCAATAAGCGTGTTTTCATCACTTAATCTTGGCTGGTATCTGTAACAGGTCTCGCTGATGCTAAAAAGCTCACACACCATCCGAATGGACACACTCTTCTGACTCACTGTTTGCCTGGCCAGGTCGCGCCGCTCAGATGGTGAGCTTACTTTTTTCCGAGCACCTCTCTCAAAATTTCCGATTTAAGACGCTCTTCCGCGTACATCTTCTTTAAACGGTTGTTTTCAAGCTCAAGCTCTTTAAGACGCGTCATCATTGGTAAGTCCATCCCACCATATTTTGACCGCCATTTATAAAACGTCGCTGAGCTGATGTCATGCTCTCGACATAAGTCAGGAACTTTTACACCAGCTGATTCCTCTTTCAATATGGATAAAATTTGACCGTCACTAAATTTCGATTTTTTCATAGAACCTCCGTCGCCATAAAATACGAGAAAATTCTACTTTTGACATCAGTTATTTTTCGGGAGGATTACCAGGTCAGTTGTTAATTCACCCTCTCGGCACCTCTTTGCCCCTATGGCTTTCATTGTTAAAGTTCAAATTAAAAGGAACAAATCGCATGTTGGGCCTTGTTACTGCTTCAGCAATTGCTTTCGCACCTCGAGCAACATTTAAAGTCTATTTATGTCAGTTGTTTAGCAAGCGTAGATTTGGCTATGAGAATTGAGAATAAGATCAATGCCAAATAGCGCTAAGCTGAAATTAGAACTAATTTATTGAATACTCATTGATTCAATTAGAGTTATCGTTGAAAATCATATCCATTCGGAATCCCAATAAAAAGTCTTATGAAAATAGAAGTCATCAATACGCTCACAAACAATTTTGAGATATATGCCCAACAAACAGAGGAAGGAGTAGAGTTTTGGTTGGCTCGAGATTTGCAAAAATTATTAGGTTATGGCAAGTGGGATAATTTTTTAAATGTTATTTCAAAAGCAAAAATAGCCTGCGAATCTTCTGGCCATGCCATTACTGAACATTTTGCCGATGTCGGCAAAACGATCCAAATGCCAAAGAGAGCTCAAAAAACAATTGATGATATTATGCTTACTCGTTATGCATGTTATCTCATTGCTCAAAATGGCGATCCTAAAAAACAAGAAATAGCTTTTGCTCAAACTTACTTTGCAATCCAAACACGGCGAGCAGAGCTAATTGAACAACGACTTCTTGAAGCAGAGCGCGTTTTAGCTCGAAAAAAACTATCGGAAACAGAGAAAGAGCTTTCACAGGTTATCTATGAACAAACCGGGGGCAATCAGAACTTTGCACTGATCCGCAGTAAAGGAGATCAGGCGTTATTTGATAAGTCGACCCAGGCTATGAAAGCTCACTGGAAAGTACCTGCTCCTCGTCCATTAGCTGATTTTGCTCCCACCATTATTTTAAAAGCCAAAGACTTCGCTACAGAAATCACCATTTTTAATGGCTCTTCTGCGCATCTGTAGAAATTAATCATGCGTAAATTTCGAACCCTTGGAAGTCGAGAAACAGACGCTGAAAAATAGTTTTAACAGCCGAGAATCCATAGCATCGCCTTTTGGCCACTTTGATTTTATTATTCATTCCCTCAACA
>CAMBDN010000012.1 GCA_945865355.1 Legionella genomosp. 1 | reverse complement strand
ATTCTAGGACGTCCGTTTTTGCTGCAATGCTGATTTCATCTAGCCCGTCGTGCGAATTAACCACCAAGGCGTGCTCACTGCCTAAATTAGCTAGAACATTGGCAACGGGTTCAAGCCAATGGCTCGCAAACACTCCCACAACTTGTTTTCTTACGCTGGCTGGGTTGATGAGAGGGCCCAGTAAATTAAATAAAGTGCGTATCCCCAACTGTTGGCGAGCTTTTCTGGCGTGTTGCATGGATTGATGGAAGTGCGGAGCAAATAAAAATGCGATATTACATTGCTTCATGCAATGGTTGATGGCGGTATCGGATAAATTTAATTCAAATCCTGCGTGAAATAATAAATCCGCACTGCCGCTACTGCTTGAAACAGAGCGGTTGCCATGCTTTGCTACACGAAGACCTGCGGCAGCAGCAACGAAGCTACTTACGGTCGATACATTAAATGTGTTTTTGCCGTCACCACCTGTACCAACGATGTCAACCAGATCGTCACCCAAATCGATAGTGTGCGCCAATTGTTGCATGATTTTGGCGGCAGTAGTGAGCTCATCAACTGTTTCACCTTTCATACGCATCAAAGCGAGAAAAGTTGCAATTTGTACATCAGTTAACTCGCCTGACATGCAGCTCTTAACGACTTGTTGCATTTGGCTGTCGCTTAAATGCTCGCGCTCAATCAACTGTTCAAATAATTTACTTGTATTCATGATCCAATAGGAGTCCTGCTGATTTTGATAGGAACTTTATACGATTCACCAACAGTGCGCTTACGGCTCATATTTGATGATATATATGGGTTTGTAACATGATATGCGTTTTGAGTAAACTTACAAAACGCGATGATGATGCAAAAAATTGGCTAAGAGATCTAAGCCGTGCTCAGTCAAAATTGCTTCTGGGTGAAATTGTAAACCAAATACGGGGTATTTTTTATGAGATATAGCCATGATTGTATCATTAGCCCAAGCGTCAGCGGTAAAAATGTTCGGTAGTGTTTCGATATCAACAGCAAGGGAATGGTAACGTGTAGCCAAGAAGGGATTGGGTAGCCCCCGAAATAACCCTTGTTGATTGTGGATGATGCTTGATGTTTTACCATGAATAATTTCAGGTGCCGGAATGATGTTCCCGCCAAAAGCATGGGCAAGGCATTGATGGCCTAAACATATACCCAAAATGGGAATTTTTTGATAAAAATGTTGAATAACCTCAAGCGATACGCCTGCATCTTTAGGGCCTTTAGGGCCAGGTGAAATGACCAAATAATCAGGTGCTAATTGTTCAATTTTTTGTACGGTGATACCGTCATGAGGGTAGATGGATACCTCTTGTCCGAGGCATTGAAAATATTGCACTAGGTTGTAGGTAAATGAATCATAGTTGTCGATAATTAATAGCATATTGATCTTACAGAGAAAATTCTTCTCCAAGATACACGGCTCGTACTTGCTGGTTAGCAAGAATAGTTGCTGGTGTACCTTCGCAAAGGATCTCGCCCTGGTTGACAATATAAGCGCGTTCACAAATATCGAGGGTTTCACGGACATTGTGGTCGGTAATCAATACACCAATATTTTTTTCGCACAAGTGTAAAATAATTTTTTTAATATCGATTACTGAAATCGGATCAACGCCTGCAAATGGCTCATCGAGTAGGATGAACGAGGGTTCTATCGCAAGTGATCGGGCAATTTCAACGCGACGTCTCTCGCCTCCTGATAAACTCATCCCCAAATTGTCACGTAAATGCAAAATGTGGAATTCTTGTAATAAATTTTCTAATTTCAGTAGGCGGCTGTTCTTATCTAGATCGCGTCGTAACTGTAGGATTGCAAGGATATTATCACTGACTGTCATCTTGCGGAAAACCGAAGCTTCTTGAGGTAAGTAACCAATGCCCAACCGGGCCCTCAAGTGCATGGCTTTGTTAGTAATATCCTGACCATTAAGAATTATTTTTCCGTTATCACAGGATTGCAAGCCAACAATCATATAGAAGCACGTTGTTTTTCCTGCACCATTTGGACCGAGTAAGCCAACGCATTCTCCACGTTTGATCCGGATGCTTACATCATTAACCACGGTACGTGATTTGAAGGATTTTTTTAGATTTAGAGCAGCTAATTCACTCATGATTTATTTCCTTGATGCATAATAATCATCGTACGAGCTTTGCCGTCATTTTTTGATACAACGTGTTGATGCAAAGTGTCGTAGTTGATGATAGGCGCGGCAAAAGAATTTTTTCCCTGTACCACTCGAGCATTGCCAACGAGTTCGATCGAATGTTGTTCTGGATAATAGTAAATGGTATCGGCATAAGCATGCATAGGCGGTTTATCAACCTCGGTAAGTGACCAGAAGTGTGCTTGAGTTTCTTTATTGCCTTGGATGATGGCTTTGATAAGTTGGTTTTTTTCATTCCCTTCGGTGGTGGCTTGAGCGGCTCTAACATGCGTTGTACCTTGATCAAGTTGTACATCACCAATATAGATACCGCGATGCGTCTGTTGGTTAATATCCGCGGAGTTTGCCTGTACTTGTATCACTTGCTCCCGATCATTCGGCAAAGCAAAGCCTATTTTCGTCAGCAAGGCGAAGATGATGACGCAGAGCGTTTTTCTAGCCACTGTTGGGATCATAAGTACCTCTGGCTTGGCTTAATAATTTTACGCGTTTATCGTTCAGATAGGCCTTCATCCCTTTTGCTTGTACAAGATGGCCTGGTTGCTCAAAAGTTACATCCAGCAAGGTTGTTGCTACCTTATCTTTTGGGAAGTAGGTTATTTCTTCTGTTTTGAAGGTGCTTTCAACCGTGTTTTCACCTTTATCTTGATGAACAACAACGTGTTCGTTAAAAGTAATTTGGTTACCACCATATAGTGCCGTAGCATGTTGTGCATGGATTTCCCAAGCGGGCTGGTCTTGTTGTGAAATAATAATATGGGGATTTTTAAGCCAATGGGTATTATTTACAGGTATGTGTTTCATTAATGGGGTGTGGATATAATGGACCAGTTGTCCATTGGTATCAAATTGATGAACTGTTAAATTATTGATTATCGTGTCAGTTGTATTGGAAAGGGTTTGTTTATCTAACTTGACAACGACCGGATTGCCAGCAAAGTACCAACCAGAACAAGCCATGCAGATAACAGCCAAAAACAACCATGCTGCCTGCTTGGCTGCGATCATTTTGAGCTCCCTTGCGCCAAATACTGGTTAAGCGCTTCTTCTTGTTTATTTTGAGCATTCAAAATTAAATCGCATAGCTCACGGACCGCCCCTCGGCCGCCTGGTAATTGGGTATGCCAATTCGCAAATTCTTTAACGGGTGCTACTGCGTTTGCTACCGCAACACCTAAGCCAACTTGACGAATAATGGGCAAGTCTGGAAGATCATCACCAATATAGGCAAATACCTCATCGTTTAGATTGAGCTGAGATTTGAGTTGAAGGTAAGCCGCTCGCTTATCCAGTTGACCCATATAATAATGACGAATTCCTAGCTGTTGCATCCGATGATCAATCACTGCGTTGCGAGATGTAGTGATGATTGCAACCTCGATACCAGCAGCCATTAGCAATTTTAATCCAACGCCATCGTGAACATGAAATGTTTTTAGTTCATTACCATAATTATCGATGTATAGCCGCCCATCCGTTAATACACCATCAACATCACAAATAAGGCACTGAATTTTTTTTGCTTTCTCAATGATTTCTTTCATGGATTTCTCTAAAAAATGCCAGCACGTAACAAGTCATGTATGTGAATTACTGCTAACGGTCGTTGTGAATCATCAACCACAACAAGTGAAGTGATACTAAATTTCTGCATAAGTGCCAATGCTTCAGCGGCTAACGTGCCAGGGCTAATCGTACGGCAATTACGCGACATCACTTCTTTCAACTGGGTGGTATTAATGTCAAATTGTTGGGTTAATGTTCGGCGTACGTCGCCATCGGTATAGACGCCTGCCAAATGACCACGGGCGTCGATGATACAAGTCATGCCTAATTTTTTTGCAGTGACTTCGATGAGGGCTTCGCGAATGGTTGCGTCTTCAGTGACTAAAGGCAATTCATCGTTTTGGTGCCATATTTCATCGATTCGTAATAACAACCGTTTACCCAGTGTGCCACCTGGGTGTGATAGTGCAAAATCTTCAGCGCTAAAACCGCGGGCTTGGAGTAAAGCGATGGCTAAAGCATCTCCCATGACTAATGATACCGTGGTGCTTGTTGTTGGCGCTAAACCAAGAGGACATGCTTCTTGGCGAATACTAATATCAATATTGACATTTGCTACCTTTGCCAAAGTAGATTCAGGGTTACCACTCAATGAAATCAACGGAATCTCAAGGCGCTTTAATAAAGGCAAGAGAGTAATAATTTCATGAGTTTGTCCTGAGTTAGAGAGGGCTAATACGGTGTCAAGGCGGGTAATCATTCCCAAGTCACCGTGAATTGCTTCTCCTGGGTGCATAAAAAAGGCTGGGGTACCGGTGCTGGACAGGGTAGCGGCAATTTTTTTGCCAATGTGTCCTGACTTACCCATACCAGTCACAACAACACGCCCTTTACAGGCAAGAAGTAGTTCACAGGCGGCTTCAAAACGCTCGTCAATACGTTGTGTTAACTCAAAGACAGCTTGAGCTTCAGTTTCAATAACGGCGAGGCCTAATTCGCAAAAATTCATGTAACTTTCTTCACCTGAAAAGTTGGTTTGTAATTCTAACACAGTAAGGATCCTGAGCGAAATTATTATATGAATTGGCAATAACTACCTTAGCAGGTATATAATCGAACATGGACCCACATAATTTCATAAGAATATATGCCTAATAACTTGGTGGAAGTTAGCAATCTTACTTTCTCGCGTGGTGATCGCCTGATTTTTAATGGCGTAGACCTAGAGGTGAAGCGTGGGAAAATAACAGCCATAATGGGGCCAAGTGGAACTGGGAAGACCACCTTACTACGGTTGATTGGTGCGCTATTGACACCTGATTCCGGTAAAATACAGGTTAATGGCAGTAATATTCATCAATTATCCCGCAAAGAGCTCTACAAGGCCCGGCGAAAAATGGGGCTGTTGTTTCAAAGTAGTGCTTTATTCACCCATTTATCCGTTTTTGATAATGTGTTATTTCCATTGATTGAGCATACTCATTTAAATCACGCCATGTTGCGTGACATTGTTTTGATGAAGCTGGAGGCGGTTGGCTTACGAGGTGCTGCCCATCTAATGCCTGCTGAGTTATCAGGAGGGATGGCACGACGTGTTGCTTTGGCAAGGACCATTGCCCTTGATCCAGAATTAATGATGTATGATGAGCCATTTACAGGGCAAGATCCTATTTCTATGGGTGTTTTAGTACGGTTAATTAAGCGCTTAAATGATTTGTTACACACAACAACAATTATTGTTTCTCATGATGTGGATGAGACATGCTCAATTGCCGACTATGTCTATTTGGTTTCAGGTGGACGGGTCATTGGGCAAGGTGAGCCAAAAGCTTTAAAGCAATCAGAGCAACCCGAAGTTAGGCAATTTATGCACGGAGAAGCTGATGGTGTGGTGCCTTTCCATTATCCAGCACTGTCCTATACTGAGGAGTTGTTAGATGCTTGAAATGATAGCGCAATTAGGCCAACGTACCATCGGTAGCATGCAAACATTGGGTGATTCAGGATTATTCTTATTACGGGTATTAATGCGTAAACCTGATTTTCGACGCCTTTTGCCGGCGTTGAGCGCTCAACTCTATTTTGTGGGGGTATTGTCCTGTTTGATTATCATTGTATCTGCCCTCTTTATCGGGATGGTCGTTGGGCTACAAGGGTACAACACCCTAGAAAAATTTGGTGCAGGCTCTCAACTAGGGCAGCTGTTGGCTTTAAGTATTTGTCGTGAGTTGGGCCCTGTTATCAGCGCGTTACTCTTTGCCGGGCGTGCAGGATCGGCGCTAACGGCCGAAATTGGTTTGATGAAGGCAACAGAGCAGCTGTCGAGTATGGATATGATGGGCGTCGATCCACTCGGACGAGTTATTTATCCTCGGTTTTTAGCAGGTATTATTGCTCTGCCATTGTTATCGTTAATTTTTTCTGCAGTTGCGGTGTATGGTGGTTATTTTATTGGTGTGCAGTGGTTAGGTCTTGATGCGGGGACTTTTTGGTCTAATATGCAAGCTGCAGTCAATTTTCACCTCGATGTCCGCAGTGGAATTATAAAAAGCATTGTTTTTGCTTTTGTAGTGATTTGGATAGCTGTGTTTCAAGGGTTTACTTGTGTGGCAACTGCGGAGGGTATTAGTCAGGCAACTACGCGGACTGTGGTATATTCCTCGCTAGCCGTTCTTGGGTTTGACTTTCTATTGACCGCAATGATGATTGGAGCTTGGTAAATGAATAAGCAGCGTTATGGTGATATTAGTGTCGGGCTTTTTATGTTGCTCGGCTTGTTGGCCTTGCTCGTCATGGTTATGAAGGTGAGCGGCATTTCCGACCTGGCTTCAACCAGTGGCTATTCGGTTACTGCCACTTTTACTGATATCGGTGGCTTGAAAGTACGTGCTCCCGTAACGGTAGCTGGTGTTAAAATTGGTGAGGTTACGCACATCGAATTACAACCTTCTCAGCTAAATGCCAAGGTAACGATGATATTACGCCAGGATAAGAAGATCCCTTATGAAGACTCATCTGCGAGAATTTTAACCGAGGGTTTGTTAGGTTCAAATTATATCAGTATTGTGCCGGGCTTTGATGATGAGGATAATAAAAATCATCCTTATTTGCGTGCAGGAGATCAAATTGCCAAAACTCAGGAAGCGATTATTCTTGAGAATCTCATTGGTCAACTTATCTTTAATGTTAATAAAAAGTGATGTTCTTCCGGAGTGTGTCAACATCTTGAGGAATGGTTGGTTTTGAATGGCTACAATTAAATATATAGGTGAATCATGAATATAGTTAAAACAGTTATTTGTGCAGTCATTGTATCAATGTCCCAAATGCTTTGGGCGCAGTCTTCACCGATACCGATGCTTGAAGCGACCTCATCGCAAATCATTGCGACGTTGAAGCAAAACAAGTCCAATTTGAAAAAAAATCATCAGGTTATTTATCAAGCCGTTGAACATTACCTTTTACCCAATGTTGATGTTACTGGAATGTCGCGCTCTGTGCTGGGTCGCGATGCGTGGAATAAAGCCACTAGTGCCGAGCGGCAGGAATTTATTAGCGTTTTTACGCACCTCATCATCAGAACCTATGCTAACCCACTTGCTGAGTATTCCGATGAATCAGTGAAATATTTGCCAATTCGTGGCTCTATTGATGGGCAATTTACTCGGGTTAATAGCGTGATTATTCGATCAAGCGGCCAAAATATTCCTTTGAGCTACAGCCTGGTTTCTAAAAATAATAGTTGGAAAATTTATGATTTGAGTGTCGAAGGAGTGAGTTTGCTGCAAAGTTTCCGTTCTCAATTTGGGCAAATATTGCAAGACTCAACGATGAAAGATTTGATTGCGCAAATGCGTAAAAATAGCAATAAGGCAGGCTGACTGTGAGTGAGCAACCGTTTAAGCCGGCGAATGAGTTAACCTTTGATACGGTTCTACTGGACAGCCAGCGTTTGTTGAAATTGGTACGTGATGATAAAGCAACAAGTATTCGCCTAAATTTAGGTGAGGTTCAGGAGTGTGATAGCGCTGGACTCGCATTGCTTATTGAAGCAAAGAGGTTGTGTAAACAGTTTAATAAAAAATTGACCTTAGTGGGAATGCCAAAGTCAATTGCAGCCCTAGCTGAGTTTTGCGGTGTAGAGAAGATGTTAGAAAACGTGTGAGTTGATAAGATGTTAAGTAATGAAGAATTAGAGCGGCGCTTACTCGGCGTTGAAGGTGTTGATATGGTTCAAGTTATCGGGGATGGTTATCACTATCAGTTAACCATTGTTTCCGATATGTTTCTTGGCAAATCAAAAGTGACAAGGCAACAGTGGGTGTATGCGCAACTTAAGGATGATATTACTACAGGAAGTTTGCATGCTTTGAGCATGACGACGTTGACAAAGAATGAATGGGAGAAACAGCGTGGATAGATTAATCATCAATGGTGGAAAACCATTACACGGCGAAGTGACGATCTCTGGTGCTAAGAATGCAGCTTTACCGATTATGGCTGCGACCTTGCTAGCCAGTGATAATGTAACCATCTCCAATGTGCCACATCTAAAAGATGTAACTACCATGATGGAACTTTTAGGCCAATTGGGTGCGCAACTTGTTGTTGATGAAAAAATGAATGTGCAAGTGGATTCAAACCACGTGAATGAATTGGTTGCTCCTTATGAGTTAGTTAAAACCATGCGTGCGTCTATTTTGGTATTGGGACCTATGTTGGCACGTTTTGGCAAGGCCGATGTTTCTTTGCCTGGAGGCTGCGCAATTGGGACGCGTCCAGTTGATTTGCATCTCAAAGCACTGAAATTAATGGGTGCAGATATTTCTGTTAAAAATGGCTACATCAACGCAGTTTGTAAGCACGGTCGTTTGCAAGGGCGGGCATTGGTTTTTGATACGGTTACCGTAACGGGTACAGAAAACATCCTGATGGCGGCTGTGTTAGCTGAAGGAAAAACCATTATTAAGAATGCAGCTCGTGAACCAGAGGTGGTTGACCTTGCTAATTTCCTAATACAAATGGGTGCAAAAATTACCGGTGCGGGTACGCATGCGATAGAGGTCGAGGGTGTGGATGCATTATCAGGTGGCTCTTATACCGTGATGCCTGATCGCATTGAAGCGGGGACTTACCTCACTGCGGGTGCGTTGACACGTGGACAAGTTACGGTGAGGCGTGTCAAGCCGGATAATCTGTTATCGATGCTTTGTAAATTTGAAGAGGCAGGTGCGACACTAACCTTGGGTGAGGACTGGGTGAAATTGGATATGCATGGTTTACGTCCTGAGGCAGTAAACATATCAACAGCGCCTTATCCTGCTTTTCCAACAGATATGCAGGCACAATTTATGGCGATGAATGCTGTAGCTGAAGGTTCAGCTTCGGTGACAGAGAACATTTTTGAGAATCGTTTTATGCATGTTCAAGAGCTGCAACGTATGGGTGCCCAAATTCGTTTGAATGGTAATACAGCTATAATAACGGGTGTTGAAAGATTGACGGGTGCGCCGGTGATGGCTACGGATCTTCGAGCCTCAGCAAGCCTCATTTTGGCAGGTCTCGCCGCGGAAGGCGAAACAACTGTGGAACGAATTTACCATGTGGATCGCGGCTATGAGCGGATTGAAGAGAAATTTTCTATGTTAGGCGCTGACATTAAGCGGTCTTCCGGCCAGTGATTACACGTGATGAACTTGCTACTTACCTGCACGATTACCTTGTGTGTGATGCTTTTAATGATTATGCACCCAACGGGGTGCAGGTAGAGGGTGGTTCAACGATTCGTCGAATTTGCACAACGGTGA
Source organism: Legionella genomosp. 1 (assembly GCA_945865355.1). GTDB lineage: Bacteria > Pseudomonadota > Gammaproteobacteria > Legionellales > Legionellaceae > CAMBDN01. The sequence goes on along the minus strand of CAMBDN010000012.1, from coordinate 11,991 downwards.
CTGCATCAGAAGCAAGTATTAAAAAAGCAGCAGCTCAGCATGCTGATGCATTGCTGGTGCATCATGGTTATTTTTGGCGTGGAGAGGATGCTGTTATCACTGGAATGAAACGACAGCGTATCGGTCAACTTATCGTCCATAATATTAATCTTTTTGCATATCACTTGCCGCTAGATTGTCATCCGGATGTTGGGAATAACGCCTGCCTTGGACGCTTGCTGGGTGTTAATGCGGTACGAACACACACGGTAGGTAAAACAATAAATCTTCTTTGGTCCGGTACTTTACCAAAACCGATGTCCGCACAAGCCTTTTCAGTGGAGATCCAAGAAAAACTAGGGCGCTCTCCCTTGGTGGTATCCGGTACGGATAAGGTCATCGAACGGATAGCCTGGTGCAGCGGTGCCGCTCAAGATTATATCGAGGATGCATACCGCCTGGGTGTTGATGCTTTTTTAAGCGGTGAAATTTCAGAGCGGACCTATTATCAGGCACAAGAATTAGGTATTCATTATTTTTCCTGCGGACATCATGCTACCGAGCGCTATGGGATACAGGCTTTAGGTCAACATCTCAGCGAACATTTTAATCTGCAACATCAGTTCATTGATAGCGAAAATCCAGTGTAATAATGTGGGTTAGCCCATTGCCCAATATTCAGGTACATAGCATGTTAACGATCAAAATACTTGAGGACAAAGACTGGTGCATTTTTAGGACATTACGTCTTGAAGCTTTGTTGGATCATCCTGAAGCGTTTGGATCTTCATATGATGAAGAAGCAAATTTTTCAATGGAAGCGTTTAAAGATAACTATAAGAAGTGCGACATTTTTGGCGCGTTTTTAAATGAACAACTTGTTGGTTGTGCTGGATTTTTTGTTCATTCCTTTACTAAGATGGGTCATAGGGGCTTTTTATTTGCTATGTATATTAGACCTGATCACAGAGGGTTTGGTATAGCTGATACTTTGGTCAAAGCAATCATCAAGCATGCCAGAAAAAAAGTCATTCAAATTCACCTTGGGGTTGTAACAACGAATAAAATAGCAGTAAGGCTATATGAAGAAAATGGCTTCAGAATTTATGGCACAGAACCACGCGCTATAAAAGTTAAGGATGCTTATTATGATGAGCATTGGATGGTATTGAATTTTGAGTAAAATATGAGCCGAATGGCACTAAGAGATGGAATTTTTCTTCTTCTTTCGAAGCCTTGCTAGAAGGCTACATGTAGCGCTGATCTTGCAGATGCTTCGTGTTCTTCGGGGTGATGAAGTGGAATACACACGTGAATTTCAGCTACTCAATTAACCTATAGAAAAACTGATGATATAGTATGGGTTCCTATTGAGATCTACCTAGGTACACTATGTCCTTTTTTGTAAAAATTGCTTTATTGCTTAGGATTTCACAATGGAGCAAGGCAGTTTTTGTTTTTCTTGGGGTTATTTACTCGAATACGGCCGGGTATTTTTGGATGGCCGTGTTAGCAGCAATTGCATTTTGTTTTACGGCGAGTGCAGTATATATTTACAATGATTTGCAAGATATTGAAGAGGACAAAGTACATCCCCAAAAATCACATCGACCCTTAGCAAGTAGTTTGGTGTCTGTGTCGTTTGCGTTGAGAATGATGACCCTTTGTGTGTTGGCAGGTTTGATACTTGGTTTTGTTGTCTCATATAAATTGGTTTTGATTCTTCTCATCTATCTACTCATTAATTTTCTTTATAATCATGGAATTAGGAGCATCCCATTTTTAGATGTTTTATGCATTGCTAGTGGTTTTATGCTGCGAATCATGGCGGGAACAGTGGGTATTGGTTTGCCTATCACGTGGTGGTTGACCATCACCGCAACACTATTGAGCCTGTATATTGCCCTCAGCAAACGCCGACTGGAGATGCATTTGGGTATACAACGCAGTCAACGGGCTGTTCTTAAAAGATACAATAAAAAAGTGTTAGATATCTTGATTGTGGGTACTGCTATCAGCTGTTTTATCAGTTACCTATTATACACGGTGTATGCACGTGATGAGTTAATGTATTTTTTACTGACGTTACCGTTTTGTGCATTTGGATTATGGCGTTTTTCTACCCTGACCCTACATAATGGTAATAATGATGATCCAATTTCGTTGTTTTTACATGATAATCTATCCCTCTTAAATCTGTTATGTTTTTCATTTCTAACCATCATAGCTTTATTGCAATGAGTTTCAGCCGATGGAAGCTCAGCTCTTCTCGCCTCTCTATTGTAAATATTAGTTTATGTTTGTTATTAGGTATGACGCTCTTTTATCTATTTATTTTACAAGTGCAGGCCATTTGGCCTTTTACCATTGATGATATGTATATCACTCTCCGCTATGCTAAGCATTGGGTAGAGGGTTATGGGCTGGTATGGAATGTTAGCGAGCCACCCGTTGAAGGGTATTCGAATTTTAGCTTTGTGTTATTAGGACGGTTAGCATTGATTTTGGGTTATGACCCCGTTGGTTTATTGAAGAGTGCTGGGATTATCGGTCTTTTTTTCACGTGTCTGGCGGTTTTTGCAATTGCCCGTATGTGGTTTGTCACATCGCTTGCCGTTATTCCTTGCCTATGGCTATTGGCCTATAAAGGGCAAATATTATGGAGTGTCAGTGGATTAGAAACGGCTGTTTATCAGGCACTAATTTGTTCGGCTGTATTTTTTATTTTCAGGGGATTAGGGAATTCGTTCATTTCCAAAGCTGATTTGGCTAGCCTGCCAAAGGTCGTTAGTGATGACAGTATCCGTCCATCTTCTTTCTTAATCGCAGGCATTTTACTTGCTCTTGCCGGGTTGACGAGGCCAGAGTCCCCGGCACTAATGGGGTTGTTTGCTTTATTATTGCTGATCAACAAGCCGAGGTCTCCCTGTCCTCGATACTGGCAAAGCGTGGTACTCTTTTGCGCTACCATCCTCTTCTGTTTTGCTCCCTATTTTTTATGGCGTTGGCATTATTATGGTCGTTTTTTCCCTAATCCAGTTTATTGCAAAGGATTGATTAATCCGATGTCATTTACTTTGGATAAGGCTTATCTGTACCTGGTTTGGCCATTTGCGCTGCTCGTAATACCTGCATTATGGCAGGGTAAAGATCCTCGCTATCATTTTTTATGGTTACCCAGTGTGTTGTATCTGGTTTTATTAATGGGAGCAGACCCGATAGTTGCTTTTGACAATCGTCTATTTTTGCCAGCATTTGTATTGTTGTTACCGCTTGTACTGCAGGGCCTGCATATATTGTGCACTCGATACGTGCAGCATGTTTGGTGCTACAATTTACTGATATATTTTGTTGGCTTCGTCGTTGCTTTTTTCTTTATCCCGATGATGACCTTGGCGGATTACCGGCATTTTACTGAGAATCCATTGGCAGGGGAGCGTTTACGACAGCAAGTGATATCTTGGCTAAAATCAAATACGCCAATGGGTAGCCGAGTGGTGCTCTCAGATAGTGGCTTGATCCCTTACAATAGCCGTTATCAATTTATTGATTCCTATTGTTTGAACAATGCAGCAATGACGGTTCGTCCGTTATCAACAATGTATCAGCGTTTGTGCGAAGAAGTGCTAGAGACCAAACCTGCGGTGATTATATTAACGGGATTAATCGAAGATGGAACGGTGACATATACCCCAGCAGATGCTTGTTTAGCAATACAGTTATTACATAGTAAGGATTATTGCATGCAGGCTAGTTTAGGGACCGGAGATGTGCATTCGTTTTATCGTTATGAAATTTTTAGCAAATCCAACAAAAGCTGTAGTAAGATGCAGCAAGGAAGATAAATAGATATCATTTTAGATAAGGCTAGTATGGAAGGAATAGCGAGTACTTTAAAAAAAATATACACGAAGTTGCCCGTCTTAATGTTTGATGTGCTCGCAATTCCTGTTGCCTGGTATATGGCTTATTGTTTGAGATTCAATATGGCCTTGTTTCCGAGGCAGTTTGCAACACCTTCTTCTTTAGCCACATTGGCCATTTTGGTCACCGTACAAACTGCATGCTATTATCATTTTAAGGTATATCGCGGCCTGTGGCGTTTTTCTTCACTAAAAGACGTCGATCGAATTATGAAGGCAATTATCACTGCTGTCGTTCTCGTTGTTCCTATATTGTACTGGGCTTCATTAACGCTGCATATTCCTCGTTCAATTTTACCGTTGTATTGCATTCTTCTTGGCTTTCTGCTTTGTGGTGGCCGTTTCTCGTTACGATCTTACTTGACCTTCTATGATAGGCATGGTGTGGTGGGTAATATACAGCGTGTGCTAATTATAGGGGCAGGACAAGCAGGGGAAGGGTTGATCCGTGATTTAAAACGGACCAGCTCTTATTTGCCCGTAGGACTTGTGGATGACAACATCGGTAAGCGCGGGCTTGAAGTGCACGGTGTAAGGGTGTTGGGAGTCCTTGAAGACTTGGTTTCATTGGTCAAGATGCATAAAATTGATCTAATTTTTATTGCTACACCCTCGGCACGGTCAGTCGCAATGCGTCGCATTGTTAGTCAATGTGAGCGCTGTAACATTCCTTTCCGAACATTACCTAGCTTACAGGCCCTTGCCGCTGGTCGTGTTGAAGTAAATGCTTTACGTGCGGTGCATATCGAAGATTTATTGGGTCGAGATCAGGTCGAGCTTCATTGGGATGAAATCGCTGACTGTATTCGCAATAATCGCATTTTAGTAACGGGTGCAGGTGGTTCGATTGGTTCTGAGTTATGTCGGCAAATCATGGCACTGCACCCTGAGAAAATACTGGTTTTAGATAATAGCGAGTATAATTTATACAAAATTGAGATGGAGCTTAAGGAAGGTTTTCCTAATATACCTGTAGAGGCCGCTTTGATCAGTGTCGTTGATAAAGTTGCCATTGACTATCTTTTCCAAAGGTATCAGCCTGCTATCGTTTTTCATGCTGCGGCTTATAAACATGTTCCTATGCTTGAAGATCAAGTGCGGGTAGCCGTGCAAAATAATGTTACGGGCACTCAAATTGTTGCAGAAGCTAGTGTTGCGGTGAATGTTGAAAAATTCATCCTTATTTCCACGGATAAAGCGGTGAATCCAAGTAATATTATGGGAACAACAAAACGTGTCGCGGAAATTTATTGTCAGAATTTGAATGCTAGAGTAAAGACACAATTTATCACGGTACGTTTTGGTAATGTGTTGGGATCAGTGGGAAGTGTGGTACCGTTGTTTCAGGCGCAGTTGCAACAAGGGGGGCCATTAACCGTGACCCATCCTGATATGAAACGATATTTCATGACGATCCCAGAAGCATGTCAACTTATTCTGCAAGCTATGGTGAACGGTGCCGGTGGGGAGATTTTTGTACTTGATATGGGTGAGCCAATTAAAATCAGTTATTTGGCAGAACAAATGATTCGTTTGTCGGGCAAGGAGCCAGGGAAAGATATTAGTATTGAATATACGGGGTTACGCCCTGGCGAGAAATTGTACGAGGAGCTTTTTCATGCTTCCGAACAATTGGTGCAGACAAAACATGAGAAATTATTTAAGGCGAAGTTTAGACAAGTTGATTGGAATGATCTTACTCAAACGATGCGAATGTTAATTAAATCATCTATTGAGCATCAAGATGACGAGTTATTGTTATTATTAAAAAGCTTAGTGCCAGAGTTTTGCTATGAGATGGATTTGCTAGCGACAGAAGAGGTCTAGCTTTTACCATTAAGTTTAAAGAGAGCGGTTCATTTTCCATCGAAAATAAAAAATGAGTAGGGGGTTGTATGACAATAAGTTATGACCAGTTTGTTGGTGTTGATTTTCGCTCAGGAACCGTAGTTAAAGTCGAGGAATTTCCTCGTGCAAAAAAACCTGCGTATAAAGTGTGGGTTGATTTTGGCGCTGAAATAGGCGTTTTGCAAACATCAGCACAGGTAACGGTCCATTACACGCCAGAGACTTTACTAGGAAGACAGGTTATTGGTTGTGTCAATCTTGGTGAAAAAAATATTGCAGGATTTACTTCGCAATTTTTGTTGGTTGGTTTCACCGATGCCTTGGGTGCAATTTGTTTGGCTACCGCAATGCCGCAGGTACCTAATGGTCAGAAACTGCATTGATTTTTCGTAACGGGTCGTAGGCGCAGTTTTTTTGAGTCTCGCGACAGCGACTACGATACAGCCGTCAGTCAAATCCTATTTTTTCGGTAATTCCCCACGTCATCTCAAGCGAAGCGCTTATGCCGGAGATCCTTCGTCGCAAAAGCTCCTTTGGATGACGTCTCTGGGGAGTTACTTTTTCCATGATTATACAGAAGGAGTGGGCGTATCAAAGGTAAATGACTCTTCTTCTAGTGTGTGGTTCAATTTACGCATTGCTGCAGAAAGGCCTTTTTGTCTGCTCTTGGCAAACAGGGCTGCGCCCCCTAGACCAAAGAGTACGCTGGTGGTGACGACACCTGCGGCCGCCGTTGCGGTTGCCCCGACACCAGAGAGTGTCACAGCGGCTGATACCCCGACCAGCGCTGGGAAAAAAATGATGCCCAGGATTGCTGCTGTTATACCTAAGGTAAGCATCAGGCCACCAAGAATCTTGAGACCAATTGACGTCTTTCCCTGCATTTTTAGTGCGATATCATGATATGGAGTAGGGTCTAGCTGATTTGTTAGACGTAAGTAGGTGCATGACAACGCGTCGGTTAAATCAGCAATAGGTGTTTTCTTTTCTTGCTTTAATTTTTTTACATGTTCAATCAGCTTATCAAGTGGTTCATCGAGAGCTACAGGGTGAGCTTGATTCTTCAGGGCCACTAATTTTTTTAACGTATTGATATATTCTGTGCCTTGTTCTGTTTGGTCCTCTTCTTTGGCATCAAGTTCATCTTCGTGCTGTATTGCAGCATCAAGGTCTGCTTGGCGCTGTGTTGCAGCATCAAGTTCAACTTTGCGTTGTGTTGCAGCATCCAGGTCTGCTTGGCGTTGTGTTGCAATATCAAGTTCAGCTTGGCGTTGTGCTGCAATATCAAGTTCTGCTGCGTACATTGCGGCGGTTGTTTGAGCGGCTAAGTCTATTTCATCACTGCTGGCTGGGTCATCTTGTTGCGATGGATCTCTCTCTGGTGGTGAGATAGGGGCACTAAATGACTCTTGAGACGAACCGGCATCGTACACATCATCAAGCTCTTCATATACAGCATCAAGTTCAGCTTGGCGTTGTGTTGCGGCATCCAGGTCTGCTTGGCGTTGGGCTGCAATATCAAGTTCTGCCGCGTACATTGCCTCGGTTGTTTGATCGGTTAAGTCGATTTCATCACCGCTGGCTGTACCGTCTTGTTGAGATGTATCTCTCTCTGATGGTGAGATAGGAGCACTAGATGATTCCTGTGACGAACCGGCATCGTACATATCATCAAGCTCTTCATCAACAGCGGTACTACTTCCCAACCAGCTGTCATCTTCAGTGCCAAATTTTATATTGAATATTGTTTCATCATTTTCGAATGGATACTGTGCGGACTGCATGGCTTTCAATGCGACGCTTAGCTGATCATTAAAAATATCGCTTTCGTTAAAGATATCGCCTAGTCGTTCATTTTGCACCGTACCTAAAAGAGAAAAATGCTTCTTCCGCTCAATTACTAATCTAGTTTGGTAAGTTTCTTGGTCATCATCTATAAATTGGGATAAGTTGGGTGGTAAAGTAAATTCATCTTTTAGGCTATCAATCCAAGCAGGGTTTTTAAGTGCGTACTCGATGAACATGACACTTAGTGGCCCGCAAGATACAAGGCCTCCACCGTCTAAGCGTACATTCTGAATTTTATGCGGTGAGCAAATCAATTGCATACTATCCAATGACGCTATATTGTCTAGCATTAAGCGTTTCTCTGCATTTTTAAGTTCGGCAGGAGTGGAATAACCCAATGGGTTAAAGTAAAAGAGTTTTATGTTTCCATCGTCGTCTTTTCGTAAAATGCCTGCAGTGAAATGCGCGGCAGCTTTTTCAGGTTTTATGATAAATGGAAAGTATTTTTTATCGGATGCTTTAAGCATGTCTCTGCAATAGATCATGCAAGCTTCAAATGGAGTAACAGGTTGTCTATCAAAAAAAACATGAGTTTGGAGATAGGCTTCCCTTTGTGATGATGGAATAGATTGTTCAATGGCCCAGATTATTCTTCTTACATCCATTGGATTATACCAAGTTGTAAAATCAAGGCTATTTTCTGCCTCGCCACTACCGGTGCCTGCTACGAAGGAGTTTTGAGCAATGTTCTTAGGGGTAAAATCTTGAGACACAACTGTAGGGTCTTGTTGGCTTTGCATTTAGACATCTCGTGGATAACTTTAATTGCGTATTATAGGTTTAGAACCTTAAATAAAGATTAATTCGATTTGTTTCCTTGGTAAAGTGCTCATGAACAGAGAATATTGTGATGGCACGTGCAATTAACATCAAGCAATGTCTATCTCACTAAGTTTGTGATATTACACAGTCTGAATCTTCTCGGATAGATCGGTCGATTGGCGTTGCAGGATGGCTGAAAAACGTCAATGGACTTCCCATGCGAGGGGATATGGGGATGGTCGGAGCAGGTATTATCAACTCGTGCTCATCAACACGATCTGCAGCTTGGGCAGATAGATCGTTCGAGGGTGTTTTAGAATCATCATCAGTAGCCAAAGCAGCAGGGTATGTTAGTTGACGACATCGTTCAACGACGCTCTGCTCGTAGGCGACATGAGTCGGTTTTATCCTGCGGGCATGTTGTTCTTGTAATTGAAACACCTCGTTTGTTAATTTCTTCTGATAATGATTTAATCGCACTTCGTTTATAACGGCAACTAACCCGCTTATCAGCGTCGTCGCTAATCCAACGGCAATGAGTGCTAGCCCAACCAAGGGGAGAACGGGTAAAACAGGTAGAAAAGGAAGCGCGCCTAGAAAAAGCATGAGACCCACAGAGGTTGCTAGCAAACCGACACCAGCAGAGACGATGGAGCCGAAATGACGTTTGAATACGCTTTGGTTAAGGTCATGATCTTTATCGCTATCATGCAAAGCAGCAATTTTTTTCTTTAATTCTGTTTCTATCGTCAATTTTTTGGCAGTATATGTTTCGCTAGCGGCTATTAATCCCTCTTTTGTTGCAGATGAGCAATCCATTTTTGGTAATTGTGCGATGATCGGGCTGCGCTCAACGTCATTAATCAGTTGTTGTATACTATTCAGTGTTAAACGATATGCATAATCTGTATCTTCGTTTATTTTATTAATCAGTATCATTAATGCCAGCATTAACTTATCTTTTTCTTCAGTACGTTGACCTAACGTGGCAAGACGAAGTCCTTCAAGTAATTTGGACTTTGGAAGTAGAAAGTTCTGCTGTAGTTCATCGAAACGAATACGCGAAATCGATTCACCTATAACAAGTCTTTTAAGGAGTTGACTCAAATTTTTAGAGTTGAGTGCTTGATCTAACGCTTGGATCACATCCTGCTCGTCAACATCTGAACTTTTGGCGAGAGGTAGAGCCTTTGTTGGTTCTCCATCAATCGGGGTCGTTAAAGATAATAGATTTGGATGAATAATGGAGGTGACCTCCCTATCAATGAGTGCGCTATTGGAGTGTCTTATGATAGAAACTGTGAAAGGTAATTTGCTAAAATCAGCTTTATGGTTTGCGTCAATATTTCTAAAATAGGTAATGGATAGACCGCACAATACCCCGTTATCATCGACGTAGCATAGGCCCAGGCTATCACAATATTCTTTGTTTTTTTTACCTGTGGCAACCATCGTATTCAGATATTCAGCGGTATTTTTAACGTACAGTTCAGTGAAGATGCTGGCGTCAAAATCCCCTTGAGTGTAGGAAAGATATCGTGTTCGATCTTTTAGCCGTCGTGCTTCATCGTCGTATAAATGACTAATGTCTCGTAAGCGATGTTGAATTTCTGCGATGCTGTGTTTGTCGTTAAAATAACGAATTCTGTCCAGGTCCCTTCCCACTTGTTCTAGATAGGCATCTTTTGTTTGCGCCGTTAAAGAGCTTCTCAGCATAATTCGAAGTGGTTTTAGGGTATTTAAAATGGCAATGGGACTGCCTGTGTACTTTTTAAACATCACCAAGCGATCTCTCCAATTTCTGTGCTCTAGGCTTAGAATACAAAAGAATAATTAAGGAAATATGATGCGGGATTTAATTAGAAAAAATGGGTGAAGTAATGACTAGCCATGATCAAGGCTGATTGTTTCTTCCGCTACTTCGTTCGCAGAGTAATCGTTCACCAATATAAGGTTCTTTTGAAACGCAGATAGTTTGGCATGTAATGACCGATTATAATCATCACCTACCATCGTACGTGATTTGAAATCACGCTTTCCTCGTTCAACCAAGGTAATGATGCCATCATATGCATCAGGATCCGTTTGATATTTTATGACCTGTGCTCGCAGGTTGGTGATATATTCTTTTCTTGCTTCGGCGTCGGATTGATAGCTAAAGCTACCAAGAACGACTGATGCCAATCGCCCCCAAAAATCTTGAATCCAGAAGGTACTGGCTCGCTCTCTCAAATAATCACCGAAAGCACCTCCTATTTTATTTTTTGTGGGCCCAAAGAACGCTCTTTCGAGCTGCAGCCGGTACAAATTTGTTTGTTGTAATGCACCCACTTGCGGCTGAACCGATGCATGTAACGCTGTCATGAAGCGTGAAAGTGCGTCTCTATCTGCTGAAATTTGGGTAAATTTTTCAGTAATTCCAGGATGGTTGCTGGATGCAATTGTTGCGAAGAATGTATCTTGGTGGGATAAGTAACGTAATTGTTGTTTGAGATCGGTTATTAATTGATTTTTCAGAGCCTTAGACAACTTATCTGCATGGTCCATCTTCTCTAAATTCATCTTATTGATCTTGACGATCGCTGTTAATTTTTGTAATTGTACGACTTCCTTTTGAGCAGCATATTCATCGGTCAATTGATGCAGTGCATGGAAATGCCCATTGACTGTGGAAACACGATGTCCTAGTGTTTCGTGTTCTTGTTGCAGTAATGCTTTTTTCGCTAACATGTCTGCTGAGATGGCGGTGTTGATTTCAGCGTATAGCGTTCTCAATACGCCCCACTCCTCGCCTTGAGCGTTAAATGATAATCGAATGCTCGTGTTTAGGTCTTCGTAACTAAGTTGCTCACCCGGTGGCCTATCTTTGAACCATTCAGCCAACTGCTTGAGTTGCTCGATGTTTTCATCTAGAGACTCAAGTGCTGCATCAGGTTCCATTGCTTTAAGCTCAGCGAGTTGCTTCAATAAGGCGTCTTTTAATGGTTGAGTGTTAGCTATACTAAACTCGAGTTGAGTCAGTAAACGGTTTAGAATTGCTTGCCGACAGGCTAGGTTATCCTGACGTGATTGTAGCTCACTTAATGAAAGCAACGTTTGTTGATCAGCGAATGCTTGTTGACTGGTTGTGGGCATTTCCTCCAAAGCAGCTTTCTCTAATAAGTATTTACTTAAAGACGCTTTTGCTTGTAAATCAGCTGATTCTTCGGCTTGTGTAGCCCGTTCGAGATTTGTCATTCGATCTGGTTCAGCTCCTTGTTTGATCGCCTTAAGAATGTCTTGCTCAGCATTTTTGGCTTTACTAAGCAATTCGTTGACCTGCAAGTGCAGCGTTTTTACTTCTTTATGTCTGACCAGGAGTTGGACACAAGCCGTTTCTCGGATAGCTAGAAGTCTATCTTGAAATACAGTCGCTTCACGTGGAAAGGGGTGGGTATTATTAAAGTCCTCGTGTTGATCGGCTAATTTGTTGATTTGAGCAGCCAGCTGATGTAACAAAGTTTTTAGTTGATCAATCAATATCTCGAAGGACTGTCTGTCAGCATCGTGTCGTTGTTTTTGGTCGTCCAAAGTAGATGCGTCTATGTGATATGATAGTGTGCCATTATTATTGTTGATGAAAGCTGGGAGG
>CAMBDN010000011.1 GCA_945865355.1 Legionella genomosp. 1 | reverse complement strand
CGTTTGCTGATTTGCGCTGGGCGACTAGAAAAATTTGCTTGTTATCTACCATCGCTGCTTCCAACGCCTTAATAGATTTTTCGCGCCCAACAAACAAAGGAATAACCATGTGGGGGTAAACCACTACATCCCTGAGCGGTAACACAGGGATACTTGACTGCAATGGATGATTGTCAGAGGCTACCAATTCGTTCTCATTCAACATAATGCGTCCTTATATACTTAAAATCCCCAACCCATAGCCTTCCAATTATCCTTAATTTGTTACTTGACATTGTTAAACGCCGACGTGCCGTGCAACGTCAGTTGCACTGTGTGGCACAGTAAAATTTAAGGCCAATTGGAAGTTCCATAGCTTTGGGATGATTTCCGCTTTCACTGCCAACTTAAAAGCTGTTGAGCGCTCCCAGTACCTAGAAACAACCCTATTTTAATCACTCCCAGTTGCAGATTTTTTCGTTTCATCATTCTCGTAAATTAATAGAGGCGCGCCTAAGCTATTAACCACATTCTCATCAACAACGACTTTGCTTACCCCCTCAAGTGAAGGTAGCTCGTACATTGTATCCAAGAGAATGTTTTCAAGAATTGCTCGTAAACCACGAGCACCAATTTTTCTCGCTAACGCCTTCTTAGCAATCAAGCGCAAAGCTTCTTCGCGAAACTCTAACTCCGCGCCTTCCATCTGAAATAACGCATGGAACTGCTTGGTTAGGGCATTCTTAGGTTGAGTAAGAATATCTACTAACGCGTTCTCATCTAATTCGTGCAACGTCGTCACGACCGGCAATCGACCAACAAACTCTGGAATAAGACCATACTTAACCAAATCTTCCGACTCTAGAGAATCTAACACTTTCTCCAAATCGCTATTATCCTTTTTAGATTTAAGTTGAGCAGAAAACCCGATGCCTGATTTATCGCTTCGGTCACGTATAACTTTATCGAGTCCTGCAAAAGCACCGCCGCAAATGAATAGGATATTAGAGGTATCCACTTGTAAAAATTCCTGTTGAGGATGCTTTCGACCGCCCTGAGGTGGAACGGATGCAACAGTTCCCTCGATGAGCTTCAATAATGCTTGCTGAACGCCCTCACCCGATACATCACGTGTAATAGATGGGTTATCTGATTTACGAGAAATTTTATCTATCTCATCAATATAAACTATGCCTTGTTGGGCCTTGTCGACGTCATAGTCACATTTTTGTAATAATTTCTGGATGATGTTTTCAACATCCTCGCCAACATAGCCTGCTTCGGTAAGAGTCGTTGCATCTGCCATCGCAAACGGCACATTTAATAGACGTGCTAATGTTTGTGCCAATAATGTTTTACCACTACCAGTAGGTCCAATCAGCAAAATATTGCTCTTACCCAACTCAATTCCACTTTCGGTTTTACGATGCATCCGTTTATAGTGATTGTACACGGCCACTGCCAACACTTTTTTGGCGTGTGGCTGATCGATCACATATTCATCAAGAAAGGCTGCGATTTCTTTAGGCGTTGGTAAATGAGTTTCTGTTTCTGGATGAACTTCCTGCGTCTCTTCTCGGATAATATCATTGCATAAATCAACACATTCATCACAAACAAAAACGGAAGGTCCTGCAATTAATTTTTTAACTTCATTCTGACTTTTGCCACAAAAAGAGCAATACAAAACCTTATCACCTGCTTTACTCATCTACAAACCCCTTTTTTTGCTAACATTTTGCCTTTGCCGAAATATTTCATATATGGGCTATTTTAAAAATTACAAGGGAACTGTTCAATAAGTCCGATACCGTCTTCCTGAAAGCAGTAATATGCGGGATCATTTCTTCCTCCCTCAATGTATATGTCCCTATTTTACAATGAGACCATATAAAATTTATTGGGAATATGTCATTAAGGATAACGTTGTTACCCTTAATGATAAAGAAATTACCCCATAAGGGGCAAATTGGATTTCGGAAGATATCACTACCATAGCGTAGACAGTACCTGACTAATGAAACTTCAGAGCTTACTTCGAAGCTGCATCAATGGCGTCACGGTCATATAACACTTTGTCAATCAAACCATAGTCAGCCGCTTGCGATGCACTCATAAAATTATCTCGCTCTGTATCTCGCATGATTTGATCGGGTGATTTATTGGTATGCTTTCCCATAATGCTATTTAAGCGCTCACGAACAGCCAGCGTTTCACGGGCATGAATTTCAATATCCGTCGCTTGACCACGATAACCACCCAAAGGCTGATGAATCATTACTCTTGAGTTGGGCAAACAAAAACGTTTGCCTTCCGCGCCCGCACACAACAATAAAGCCGCGGCACTCGCTGCTTGACCGATACATAACGTACTAACATCAGGCTTAATAAATTGCATGGTATCGTATATCGCAAGGCCAGCCGTAACGACACCGCCAGGAGAATTGATATAAAGAGAAATATCCTTCTCTGGATTTTCAGATTCCAGGAATAATAATTGCGCAACCACAAGGTTAGCCATGTGATCTTCTACTTCTCCTAAAAGAAATATGATGCGCTCTTTTAAAAGCCTAGAATATATATCGTACGATCGCTCCCCTCGTGAGGTTTGCTCGATAACCATTGGTACGAGGCCACTAGCATTTCTTATCGCGTTATCTGAATATCCCATCATGCTTAATCTCCTTTAGCTTCATTATCCTTTTTGGGATTCATCACTTCGTTATATTCCATCTTTTTCTTAACAATTTTAGCATCTTCAAGAATCTTTTCAGAAACCAGCTCTTCCATCACTAATGCTTCAATTTCAGCCAGACGCTCTTTATTCCCTTTGTACCAAGCACGCAATTCTTCAGGGCTTTCATAAGCACTAGCAAATTTCTCGATCATAGCATCGACACGAGCAGCATCAACCGTCAAATTATGTTTTTTAACGTACTCTGAAAATAACAATCCCAGATGAACCCGACGATTAGCCTGCTCTTCGAATAATGCTCTAGGAAAATCAGGGATTTTCTCATTTTCTGTATGCTCATGACCAAAAACACGATGATACATTTCATGCTTCAAATGACCAATTTCCTGATCAATTAATGCATTAGGCAGATCAAACTTATTGATTTCAAGCAATTTATTAAATGTATGCTCACGGTTCATCGAGCTAACTTTACGCTCTAACTCTCGCTCCATATTTTGTTTAATATCTTTGGTCAGCGCTTCAATGCCACCTTCCTTGATATTAAACAACGCAGCAAAAGCATCATCCAACTTCGGTAGTTGCCCTTCCATAACTTTTTTTACTGTAATATTAAACGTGGTATCTTTACCAGCAAGATCTTTGTGACCATAGTCTTTTGGAAAAGTTACTTTAATTTCAAATTGCTTGTCTTTCTTTGCCCCGACTAAGCCTTCCTCGAAACCTGGAATCATTGAACCTGTACCAAGTACTAATTCATAGTCTTCAGCAGTACCACCTTCAAACGCTTCACCATTGAGGAAGCCTTCAAAGTCGATAGTGACTTTATCGCCGGTGGCAACCGCACGAGATACCTCACTCCAGTCTTTATTCTGCTCACGTAGCTTCTCAATCATATCATTGACATCAGCGTCCTTGACCGTGGCATGGACAATATCTACTGATGCTTGATTTATTTCGCTGATGTTAATTTCTGGAAATATTTCAAATACGGCGGTATATCTAAAGTCTTTGCCCGATTCAACCATTTCTGGCTCGATAAAAGGCGAGCCGGCCGGAACCAATTCATTTTTCTGTAATGCCTCATACAACGTTGATTGAACCATATCCCTTGCAACTTCTTGCCGCACACTATCGGAATAACGCTTTACAACCACGTTCATTGGTACTTTACCAGGACGAAATCCATCAACCTTCGCCTTACGCGCAAGATCTCTGAGGCGCTGGCTAACTTCTTCTTCTACCTTTTCGGTTGGTACCGATATGGTTACTTTACGTTCCAAACCTTTCAAGGTCTCAACAGAAACTTGCATCTAGCCACCTCTTGAAATTGTATTTATTTGTAATGGTGCGAAAGGAGAGACTCGAACTCTCACGGGTTACCCCACTGGAACCTAAATCCAGCGCGTCTACCAGTTCCGCCACTTTCGCAAACAGGGTCGAATTATCGAACAGTAAAACTATCTTGTAAAGACTTAGATTAAGTCGAGAAATAAGATAGTCAATTTTTTTTGACATTGTGGGGTGAACGATGGGACTCGAACCCACGACAACCGGGATCACAACCCGGGGCTCTACCAACTGAGCTACGCCCACCATAAACTCTTTACCATATTGAAGTAACGCATCCTAATTAATTACTCTGCGCGGTCGCAACGTTCAATACCGCATGGCGTATGGTACGCCCGGCAGGATTCGAACCTGCTACCCTCGGCTTAGAAGGCCGATGCTCTATCCAGATGAGCTACGGGCGCATCAAATTGGTCGGGGTGGAGAGATTCGAACTCCCGACATCCTGCTCCCAAAGCAGGCGCGCTACCAGACTGCGCTACACCCCGTTACCCGTCCCAAGGACAGAGCCGAAATGATACTCTTCGCGGTTATATAGGTCAACAAAAAAATGTATTAATGTTACGGCTATTTGATAATTTCAGTTTGAACAACGATGTTGACATTTACCGTTGCTCGAAATCAGTCCTTTCTGAATTGCTTTGAAACCTCTTTTTATTAGCTTGAAAGCAAGGGCTTCAATTTAGTAGATACCTACATTATTCATAACGCACCCATAAAAAAGTTGATTGTTAAGCTGGCTGTGGCTTTTATTGGCCGTACAAAACTGAGGAGTGACCATTAGTACCCTATCTCCACCGCGTACACAAAAATAAAGATCTTTAAAGGGATCGTTATTTATTTGTTGCCATAAACGCTGAATATCTTGTTCATTTCGTGGTTCTGCAACGGTGAGTGGCAAAACTTCATAAATACGATCATCACTGAAATTAACCAATCGTGTTGCATGATCAACATGGAATTCGCCCGTAAAACCATTTTGCAGAAGTGCTGCAGGAAATAAATTAACAATGTCGGTTGAACGAACTTGCTTCATCTTTCCCCTAGATGCCTATTAGCAAATTGGCGCATAAACGCTACCAAAGCAGTAACACCTGCCTCAGGCATTGCGTTATATAAACTAGCGCGAGCTCCTCCGACCAATTTATGACCTTTAAGAAATTTTAATCCTTGCTGTTCAGCCTCAGTTAAGAATAAATGTAATAACTGCTCACTCGGTAACATAAAAGGGATGTTTATTTGCGATCGATAATCCGCTTCAACATTGTTGCAATAAAACCCATCACTGCTATCGATGCAAGCATAAAGTTGGCTTGCTTTACGGTGATTACCTGCGGCAACAGCCTTGACACCACCTTGCTCAATGATCCAATCGACCATTAAATCCATCATATAGACAGGAACAGTTGGGATGGTGTTTAATAACGAATTTTGTTCCACTTGACGCCCATAATTAAATACCATGGGCACCGTATCTAACGCCTCATTTAGCAAATCATCACGGATGATGACCAAGGTAATACCCGCTATACCAAGGTTTTTTTGTGCTGAAGCAAAAATAAGACCGAACTTTGTGACATCGATTGATTCAGCTAAAATGGATGACGTCATATCGACAACCAGAGGAACATTTTTAGTATCGGGAATTTCACTCAATTGAATCCCGTTAATGGTTTCATTATCGCAGTAATAGACGTAAGCGGCATCAGGATTAAGTTCCCAGCTTGCTTTGTTAGGAATCGAGCGACTATTAGCCGTCGTTACGATATTGACTTGAGCATATTTTTCCGCATATTTAGCGGCCCGTTCAGACCAAATTCCACTAACAATATAATCAACATTTCGATTGTTTTTAGTTAAATTCATCGGAATTAAACTAAATTGTCCTTGGGCTCCACCCGCTAAAAATAATACTTTATAGTTTTGCGGTATGTTTATCAACGCACGCAGCTTTTGTTCTAATTGAGTCAATAAATTCTGAAACATTGGCGTTCGATGACCAATTTCCATAATTGAAACACCCGTATTTTGCCAATTCAATAACTCATCCTTTGCTCTTAATAAAACGGACTTAGGCAACATTGCAGGCCCTGCTGCAAAATTATAAACACTACACATTATTTTTCCTTCGAACGTAATTTTTTCATGAATGGTCTTTTTTTTCGAAGATTATCGCGTGTTGTAGCAAGTAGCAACTTTTATTGCCCCATCAGTGGAACAAACACAACGCTTGTAAATCCTAGTGCTCTAACCATTCAACAATAGCCCTTACTGCTATTGCTGAGCCATAGTACTTGCGTTACGATGAAACATCGTCTTTTTAGCAGTGTCATGCAATGAGAATACAATTACTACCTTTGTTCGATAGCATGGATCATCTGCATAAAAATGCTGACAACGTCGTTCTTCCCGAGAAGCGTTTTCAAAATGATTTTACCCATACACTCAGTTTTCTCAAGAGTTACAACGGCAGTTTAGGCACGTTTAATAGTTACCGTCGCGAAGCGGAACGTTTGTTGCAGTGGTGTTGGCAAATTAAAAAGGTCACTTTACCTGAGTTGAAACGGGATGATATCGAACAATATGTACGCTTCTGCCAAAGCCCTCCCCTCACTTGGATAGCATTACATAAAATGCCCCGCTATCTTGAGAAGGAAGGACGCCGAGTCCCCAATCCCGGTTGGCGCCCTTTTGTCGTCACCGTCTCTAAATCAGCGAGAAAACGCGGCGATACCACCTCGGTTTCACAATTTAGTTTATCACAAGGGGCTGTTCAGGAAATTTTTGCCATCTTGAGTACATTGTTTAATTTCTTGATTGCCGAAGAGTATTTAGTATCTAACCCTGTCGCTTTGATTCGGCAAAAAAGCAAATTTGTGCGCAAACGTCAACTCAATGCACCAATTAGGCGGTTAAGCTTGACACAATGGAGCGCGGTCTTGGCAGCAGCTGAGTCATTGGCTGCAGAAAACCCAGAAAAGCATGAACGCACGCGGTTTATTTTAAGCATGTTGTATGGCATGTATTTGCGTATTTCAGAATTGGTGGCTAGTGACCGCTGGATCCCTAACATGAATGATTTCGCAAAAGATAGTAATGGCTTCTGGTGGTTTACCACCGTTGGCAAAGGCAATAAAGAGCGCCAAGTTGCTGTCAGTGAGGCAATGCTAGAGAGTCTTGTCCGCTGGCGTCTATCCTTGGGGCTAACCGCCCTACCAACACCTGATGACAATTCCCCCTTGATTCCCAAACTACGTGGCACAGGCCCGATGAGTGATACAGCACCCATTCGTCGTCTGGTACAAGTTTGCTTTGACTTAGCAGCTGCGCAGTTACGAAGAGATCATCAAATTGACGAAGCAGAGCATTTAGGTGCGGCTACCGTGCATTGGCTTCGACATACAGGGATCTCTGAAGATGTTAAAATGCGCCCGCGTGAACACGTGCGCGATGACGCAGGCCACAGCTCCAGCGCTACCACAGACCGCTACATTGACGTTGAGTTAAAAGCGCGTTATCAATCAGCACAAAAGAAGTCCATTGAACCGTGTTAGCTAGCTCACCCGTTGAAATGGCACGCTAAAGTTCAGTGCGTCTTCTCTTTATTCATCAATTTCCCCTTGGTTAGTTTAGCCAAGGGGTGTGATCGGAATTTATGCGATAAAAAAAACACGTAGGACGAGGTTATTTGAACATTCCTTGGGAATTAAAAATTGATGCCTATCCTATTGGTTCAGGGCTCCTTTCTTATTGATGCTGCATAACTTCAGCTACAAGTACCAAATCTGCATTGGTGCTGCAATTCAAATTAAAATTCCCCCCAAGCACATTTTTTTGTTCTGTAGAGAAGAATACAGATTCGGTAATACCAGCATGAGCGCGTCTTAGCCTTGGAAGATGGGGCGAACTATCATCAATTCTTTCACTGTGCTCGTACACATCTTGAGGTAGTTTGACTGCTCCAACATACGAAGTAACAATATGTAGAGTTTTCGTACGTGGATCAAAGAACTTAGACATAAATCTCCTTGTAAATTATTTATTTAATATGGGTAAATATAACTATAAAAGCTCTAAAAGTCTAGCTGGAGTCTGGGTCCTAAATTGATCGGCAAAAAAATTATCAATGCGGGTTCGTCCGTTAAATGGTCTCTTTTTAGCTAAAATTAAATAAAAACAGGTCGCTTGCCACACCCGCCTATGATGTATTAACAGAATAAGCCCCCATCTCACAGCGAACCTTGGTGATTTTGGTTCTTATCAATTGAAGCGGCTAACAACCTAGATTTATCAACACTAATGCCTCAAGAATCTCCTGATTTTAAATGCTCAAAAAAAGAGGGGACCAGAGAGGCTGATCTAGGATTTTAAAAAAACCTGCAGCCCTTTCTTTGCTCACCAATGTTTCCCCTCCTTACTCTACACCGCAACTGTGAGCAAAATAGCAGCGACAACCCAAATGGTCAGACCCAGCCAATAAGAAACGGGCTCTGGGTGACGCCGTTTCTGCTGCCTGGCGCGCAGACGGTAAACGCATAGAGGAAGACTTGCAAGTACAAACAAAAAGATGATCCGAGTAAAAGAAACAGCGCCAGTAGTAAAGGGGATTAAGGTAGCCGTTGCATTTATTACCAAATGAAATCCTGCTTGAATCTTCAGTAATACCCACTGCCCCCAAAGTTCATACGATTCAATGAGCCATGAAGCCAGCACTAACGGTAACAATAGCTTAAAGCCTGGGATGGATAGAATTTTTTTAAATAACCGGCCAAACTCCTGCGCAAAAAAAACGACAATTGAACAGCAGAAAACAACGACCGCTAGTCTAAGTAGCATGCCTACCCTCCCCTTTTTCCTTCAAGCAATTCCCAACGCGCATAAAATGCAGCAAGCTTGGCTTCATTTTCGGCTAATTTTTGCTTAAAATCACTAATAATGGTGGTATCTTGCTGATAAAATTGCGTCGTGGTCATTTCATGTTGCCAAGCTTCAATCTTTTGTTCCAAGCTTTCTATCTGTTGTGGCAATTTTGACAATTCACGTTGTTCATTAAACGTAAGTTTTGTAACATTTGCAATACGTCGAACGGCTGCTTGAGCCGCGGCCGGCTCTCGTTGCTGCTTTTTGTAGCTACGATAATCATCGTACCCACCAACAAACTCAATAAATTGACCGTCCTCTTCATAAACTAATACGCTGCTCACAACCTGATTAATAAAAGCCCTATCATGACTGATCAACAATAATGTACCCGGATAATCAACCAACATGGTTTCCAATAATTCCAGGGTTTCAATATCTAAGTCATTGGTTGGCTCATCCATCACCAATAAATTAACCGGCTTCGCAAACAATTTCGCGAGCAACAAACGATTACGTTCACCGCCTGACAAGGAGGAGACCGGCTGATTAAATCGCTCGGGAGGGAATAAAAATTCGCGAAGATACGTCGCCACGTGTTTTTGCTTACCATTGATGGTCACATAGTCAGCGCCATCACCAACATTCGCCATCACCGTCTGTTGCTCATCCAATTGACGTCGTAATTGATCAAAATAAGCCACTGCCAATGACGTGCCTTGAGATACCGATCCACTATCAGGTTTTAACTCCCCTAATAACAATTGCACCATGGTCGTTTTACCGCAACCATTTGGACCAATAATACCAACCTTATCGCCACGCGTTAGTAAAAATGAAAAATCACGGATTATTTGCTTATCATCCACACCGTAATTGAGATGCTTGGCTTCTATCACAATCTGACCAGAACGTGAGACATCCAGAGTCATTCCTTTAACATTACCAACTTGTGAACGCCGTTGTTGATGCGCTTCACGCATCGCTTTTAATGCTCGAACACGGCCTTCATTGCGCGTACGCCTGGCTTTAACACCCGTTCGTATCCAGACCTCTTCTTCACTCAGTCGCTTATCAAACAGCTCATGATGCTTTTGTTCACTTAGACGCATGGCCTCACGCCTATCCAAATAGGTTTCATAACTACAATCGAAGCGGTTTAAATGTCCTCTATCAATCTCAACAATACAACTTGCTACTGCTGCTAAAAAATCACGATCATGAGTAACAACTAATAAACTGCCAGAATACGTTTTCAAATACGATTCAAGCCATTCAATCGCATTGATATCCAAATGGTTGGTTGGCTCATCAAGCAATAGTAAATCAGGGGCAACGATCAGCGCTGCAGCCAATAACGCGCGTCGTTTCATGCCGCCTGATAACTGACTCATCGATGCATCAGGCTCCAACCCTAAACGAGTGGCCATGGTTTCTATGCGAGGTAATAAATCCCATGCATGCAAATTATCCATTTGTTGCTGGCACCGCGCTAATTTATCAAGGTCGCCCCCATTGGCTTCAACTCGGAATTGTGCCAATACCTCACCCACCTCGCCCAAGCCCTTGACAAGAAAATGATAAACAGTCTCATTCTGACTGATAGGAACATCCTGTGATAAACTCGCGACTTTCAGACCATTTAGCTGCTGCAGTTGTCCACTATCTGGCACAATGTCACCCTGCAACAAATTTAGCAACGTTGACTTACCAGCGCCATTTCGTCCCACCAAAGCAATCCGCTCTTGCGGCTGAATTTGCCAATCAACGCGGTCAAGAATGCAAACGTTGGCTAACTTCAAACTAATATTATGCAGGGATAAAATACTCACGTTATGACCATGATGGCATCCATTTCGACTTGCGCACTGCGGGGCAAAGAAGCCACGCCGATTGCTACTCGAGCAGGATAGGGTTCAACAAAATAATGTAACATGGTTTCGTTAATCAATGGAAAATGGACCAAGTCAATTAAGTACACAGTGAGCTTGACAATATTAGCCAAACTACCACCAGCGGCCTCACACACAACGGCCAAATTTTCGATGACTTGAATTATCTGTAAACGAATGTCGTCACTGCATAATTGCATGGTTTTTGGATCCAGTGGTATTTGACCCGATAAATAGACGGTCTCACCACATTTTATTGCTTGGCTATAAGTACCTATCGCTGCCGGCGCCAATTCTGTATGTATAGGTTGTATCATTTAATCCCCTTGCTTCTTTCGATAGAGCCGCATGACTACTTTATTTGCACGTAAACGACGCATCACTTTGGCTAAATGAGTCCGATTGATAACGCTGATTGAAAAAGTCACTGCATTATGACGCCCATCACGTGGATCAACATTAATATTTCCGATATTAGATTCCGCCTCAGAAATAGCTGTAGCTAGCGCTGCCAAGACGCCACGCTGATTAGCAACATCAACGGTGATATCAACCCAAAACTCACCTTCAACGTCATCATCCCAACGCAGCGAAATAAATTGCTCAGGGTTCGCACGCGTTTTTTTGATTGATGGGCAATCACTGACATGCACCAAAATACCGCGTCCCTGTTGAAAACGGCCAACAATACTATCACCAGGAATGGGTTGACAACATTCAGCAAAATGGACCACCATCCCTTCAGTGCCCTTTATCGCCAAAGGTCCACCTTCTTTTGATCCTTTCTCTAAGTCACCATTTTCTTGGGCCACTACCAGGCGACGCGCAATCACCATCGACATTTGGTTACCTGTACCAATGGCATATAACAAATCATCTTGAGATTTATAAATCAAATCCTTCAATAGCGCTTTTAACGATTCAGGTGGAACTTTTGAATACTCACTTCCTAGCTCAGCAAATGCTTGATCCAGAAGTCGATGCCCTAATGCAATTGATTCGGCATGGTGCTGGGTTTTTAAGAAATTACGAATATTGCTGCGTGCTTTTCCCGTAACCACAAAATTTAGCCAAGCTGGGTTGGGGTGAGCACCTGGAGCCGTAATGATTTCTACTGTTTGACCGTTGGTTAAAGGAATACTAAGCGGCACCAAACGACGATTAACCTTTGCTGCAACACAACTGTTACCCACACCAGAATGCACGGTATATGCAAAATCAACGGGTGTTGCTCCTTTAGGGAGCTCCATGATGTGCCCTTTTGGGGTAAAAACGTAGACTTCGTCCGGGAATAAATCAATCTTCACATTTTCAATAAATTCTAACGAATTCCCCGTACTGCGTTGCATTTCTAATAGTCGCTGCACCCATTCACGTGCGCGCAATTGTGCCTCATTAACTTCTAAACCCTCCGACTTATACATCCAATGTGCTGCCACACCATTTTCAGCAACATTTTCCATATCACGTGTACGTATTTGCACTTCAAGCGGCACACCAAAAGGACCAAACAACGTTGTATGCAATGATTGATAGCCGTTGACTTTAGGAATACCAATATAATCTTTAAAACGTTGGGGGACCGGTTTGTAAGTACGATGCAAGGCACCCAAAACTCGGTAACATGAATCAATATCTTCGGTGATAATTCGAAAGGCGAACACATCGGTTATCTCAGCAAACGATGCTTTTTTCTGACGCATTTTCCGATAGATACTGTACAAATGCTTTTGCCGACCAAAAACATGCTCATAGGGAATGGTCAAGTCTTCAAGTGCTTCTTGCAAATCTTGCTCAATTTTCTGAGTGAGCTCGCGCCGATTACCACGGGACTTTTCTACTGCCGATTTAATCGCACGATAACGCATGGGATAAAGTGCTTTAAAACCTAGATCTTCAAGGCCTGTATAGACAGCATGCATACCTAAACGATTGGCAATTGGCGCGTATATTTCCAAGGTTTCAATTGCAATACGCCTCTTTTTTGCCCCCGGCATCACCCCTAACGTCCGCATGTTATGCAACCTGTCAGCAAGCTTGACGATGATCACTCGTATATCTTTGACCATTGCCATGACCATTTTACGAAAATTTTCTGCCTGGGCTTCAGCACGTGATTCAAATTTAATTTTAGTTAACTTGGTAACACCATCAACCAGTGTTGCGACTTCTTCGCCAAATTGTTGGATCAATTCTTCATTGCTGGTTTGGGTGTCTTCAACGACATCATGCAACAAGGTAGCCATGATGGTTTGATAATCGAGACGCATTTCTGCAAGAATCAGTGCAGCCGCTACCGGATGAGTGATATAAGGCTCACCTGAACGGCGCATTTGTCCGTGATGTACCTCTTCAGCAACGACATAAGCTCGGTAACACTTTTCAACTTGCTCGGCTTCAAGGTAGAGTTTTAACTCCTCATTCAACTCATCAAAATGACTCACTCAATGCTCCCTCAGCCTCGATTGTGGAGTTATTAACTCGCCCTAAAGTGCCATATGATTTAAAAATCAACACCCCCTGACGGTAGAGGGCTATGTTAAGGGCTTTAGTTCACGTATCTTCCCCCTCACTCGAACGCTTCAGTGTTTAAATTCAGATCATTTGGCGCTTTAGACTTTACCGTCTAGTCTTTATCTAAAATATCAGCCTTGATAAATCCCTCAGCAATTTCACGTAGAGCAACCACTGTCGGTTTATCATTTTCCCATTCCACCATGGGCTGAGCACCTCGTACAGCGATTTCTCGTGCACGTTTAGAGGCAACCATCACCAATTCAAAGCGATTTTCAACGTGTTCCAAGCAATCTTCAACCGTTACTCGTGCCATACATTTCAACTCCCAAGTGAATTTATCAACTCAAAACCTTTCATTTTACTGCGATGATAGCAGGAAAGAAAGCAGTTCTTTTTGCTGTTCGGCTTGCCGAACCATACGTAATCGATGAGCAATCACAATTGCCTTTAATTCAGCAGCGGCTTGCTCAAAATCATCATTGACTATTAAATAGTCAAATTCAGAGTAATGACTCAGTTCGTCACGCGCACATTGCATGCGACTACTGATGATTTCTGCATTGTCTTGTTGTCTATTAAATAGTCGCTGCTTTAATACATCCAACGATGGTGGAATAACAAAAATACTCACCGCACTTGTAAAGGCATGTCTAATTTGCTGAGCTCCTTGCCAATCGATATCCAATAGGACGTCAATACCAGCTTTCAAACGATCTTTAATTTGTGCAACCGATGTACCATAAAAATGATTGAAAACGCGTGCATGCTCTACAAAAGCGTTATTCTCAACCATGCGCATAAATTCTTGCTCATCAACAAAAAAATAATCAACACCGTCTGTCTCACCAGGCCGCATTTTGCGCGTCGTATGCGAAACTGACACAACGATACCATCAAGATGACTCATCAATTTTTTAACTAAACTTGTCTTTCCACCGCCGGAAGGGGCCGCCACAATAAACAAGTTTCCAGAGTAATTATCGGCCATGGCATTCACTCTATGTTCTGAATTTGTTCACGCATTTGTTCTATCAAAACTTTCATTTGCACTGCATGCTGCGTTAACGCCACTGTATCGGATTTAGAACTTAAGGTATTCGCCTCTCGATTCAATTCCTGCATCAAAAAATCAAGGCGTCGACCTGTCGCATAATCACCATCTAACGTTCGAGTCACCTCTTGAAGGTGCATCTCTAATCTATCTAACTCTTCGCTGACATCAAGACGTGCTAACATCAAGGCAATTTCTTGCTCAATCCGTACGTCCATCACATCCATTTGTATGGTTTGTAATCGCGTTAAGAGCTTTTCTTTCGTTTGGCTAGAAATCAAGGCCACCTGTGCTCGGGCACGAATAATTTCGTCATGAAGTAGACGGATTCGTGTTTTAACGTGTTCTTTTAATGCCTGCCCTTCCCCCAATCGCATTGACAGTAGCTGTGTTAACGCGTCTTGGAATGATAGCTCTACTTGCTCTGCCAGTGCCTCCGTATCCGGCTGATGGACTCGGACAACGCCAGGCCAGGTCAGTAGCTTGCTTACTGTTAAATCATCAGCTATTTGTTCGGTAGAAGCAAGTGTAGATCCTGCTTCTATCAATGCTTTAACTAGAGCGGTATTAATAGCAATAGACTGGCTTTCACCGGTCAGATCATTCACTTTGAGTTGGCACTCTAGTTTACCGCGCTGTACCTGACCACGGAGTATTGAACGTAAATTAGCTTCCAAAAAACGAAATGATTCGGGCAATCTAAATGATACATCAAAATAGCGATGATTAACTGATTTTAATTCCCAACAGAGTATGCTTGCGCCCTGTTGATTCTGCACTCTAGCAAATGCAGTCATGCTATGCGTCATAGAGAATTCCGACTGGTAGAATGTTGGGCGACTATACTCCAAATTTGTACAAATGCAAGCGCATCGAGGCTGATTAAGGGGTGCAACAATTTGCTGAAACGTTTATACTCGCTCATTTTATCAAGGATTTATTCATGCGCCCAAGTAACCGTGAGCCCAATCAACTTCGTCCAATCAAGATCACTCGCAACTACACAAACCATGCCGAAGGATCTGTCCTCGTTGAGTTTGGACAAACTCGCGTGCTATGTACGGCCTCTGTGATTGATGGGGTCCCCCGATTTCTCAAAGGAAAAAATGAGGGCTGGGTAACGGCTGAGTATGGGATGTTACCTCGTGCAACACATAGTCGTAACGAAAGAGAAGCAAGCCGTGGTAAGCAAGGCGGTAGAACATTAGAAATCCAACGCCTCATCGGACGCTCACTGCGTACATGCATTGATTTAAAATCCATCGGTGAAAATACCATCACCTTAGATTGTGATGTCCTTCAAGCCGATGGCGGTACACGAACAGCGGCAATTACTGGTGCGTGCGTTGCCATGAAGGATGCATTGGATTGGATGGTGACCCGCGAAAAATTACGAAAAAAGCCTGTATTCAATTATGTAGCGGCGGTTTCCGTTGGAATTTATCGTGGTCAACCCGTTCTGGATTTAGATTATGCTGAAGATGTTGTCGCTGAAACAGACATGAATGTGGTGATGAATACAGAAGGTCACTTCATCGAGGTACAAGGCACCGCAGAGGATGGCAGCTTCAACCGAACTCAATTGAATGACATGCTGGCCCTAGCTGAAGCAGGAATAGGCCAACTCATAGAAATACAGAAAAACGCCTGATTGTTGCCTGGCCTAAAGTCCCAATGGAGCCAGATGGTGATTTTTTGAAAGACTCCTAACCTCCCTTTTCAAAGGGAGGGTCTCTTAAAGCCGACTATTTTTGGTTGGTTTTCGCTAAAATAGAAACTGATTAACGAACAAACAAACATTAATCACTTTTTTCCGAACAATTTAAAACTAGCAATAAATTAGACGGCGCCCTGATTTGTGTTAGTATCAAAATAATAATAGTATAATAGATTAATAAAACAAAGGACTGTAATTGAAGTTTAAATCTAGAATTATAACTAGGGTAAACTTGATCTTAGTTGGCACTGTTTTAAATGCCTCTTGCATGCTGGGCCCTAATTTTAGCGCCCCAGAACCACCAAAAGTAACCGATTATACCGAAAAAAAAAATCCTTCTAAAACAGTAAGCGCATCAGGACCTGGTGGTCAACAGCAGTCTTTTTTTTCCAATAAAGAAATTCCTTCACTATGGTGGGAGCTGTATCACTCTCACGAAATCAATCAACTAATCCGCACAGGTTTGGCAAACAACCCCTCTTTGGCGGCGGCGTCCGCTTCATTACGACAAGCACAAGAAAGCTTGAAAGAGCAAATTGGAAACTCCATGTGGCCTTCAATTGATTTCGTTGATAATATAGAAAGGCAACGTTATTCAACCATTCAAATCGGTTTTCCAAATCGAGTATCTACTTTTAATATTTTTTATACCTCATTTAATTTATCTTATACTCTGGATGTTTTCGGAGGTTCGCGACGGCAAATCGAAGCCTTACGTGCCAACGTAGATTATCAAGAGTTTGAAGTCATTGCAGCTTATCTTACTTTGACGTCAAATATAGTAACAACGTCAATATCACTTGCTTCATTTCAAGCACAAATTGAGGAAACTACTCGTTTAATCCAAGCGGAGCAATTGGTTTTGGATTTATTAATCAAACAATATCGCTTGGGCGGGGTATCGAAACAGAATATATTGACACAACAAACGCTACTTGAGCAATCAAAGGCCACTTTACCGCCATTACAAAGAAGTTTATCGCAGGCAAAGCATACGTTATCTACTTTGGTGGGGGAATTTCCAGATAAACCGCTCCCATCAATTCACCTGGATCTTTTAAAATTGCCTACAGAATTACCAATAAGCTTGCCGTCAAATCTTGTTCGTCAACGTCCTGATGTACGTGCGTCTGAAGCTCTGTTACATGCGGCTTGCGCTCAGGTAGGTGTTGCTACCGCCAATTTATTCCCTCAGTTTACAATCAGTGCTAACGAGGGATGGGTCAATTCTGCTTGGGCTAACCTCTATGGCGTGAAAAATAATATTTGGTCAGGATCGGGTTTGCTTTCGCAGCCTATTTTCCACGGTGGCGCATTAATGGCACAACGCCGCGCAGCAATTGCTGCTTATGAACAAAGTGCAGCACAATATAAGCAGACTGTCTTACAAGCCTTTAAAAATGTGGCGGACGTATTGAGCGGATTGGTTGAAGATGCAAGAACCTTGAAGGCTCAAATCAATGCTGAAGAGGCAACCCGTTCATCACTTAGCCTGACACGCAAACAATATCGCTTAGGAGCGGTGAATTATATCAGCTTATTAAATGCACAACAGCAATACCAACAAACGCGCATCAATCGAATTCAAGCACAAGTAACAAGGTATAATGATACAGCCGCATTATTCC
Source organism: Legionella genomosp. 1 (assembly GCA_945865355.1). Classification (GTDB taxonomy): domain Bacteria; phylum Pseudomonadota; class Gammaproteobacteria; order Legionellales; family Legionellaceae; genus CAMBDN01. The sequence goes on along the minus strand of CAMBDN010000011.1, from coordinate 4,749 downwards.
AAGCATTGGGTGGTGGCTGGTGGAATAAATCTTAGTGAGTCAAAAGAGCGCTTATATGAAAGAGATATTTTTTAAAAAAAACACGATGATTATGCTCGTTGTGGTTGGTCTTTTTTTTGGTGGTATTTTTAGCTGGAAGTTTCTGCAAAGTTATATGTTGAAAAAAAAGCTGATTCTAATGCAACAACCATCAATGACAGTATCCACGATGAAGGTAGCCTATCGTGCATGGCTGCCTGCACTGCAGTCAGTGGGTAATCTTCGTGCTGTAAGTGGTATAAATGTGACCACTGAGCTGCCTGGTATGGTACAAAAAATTTATTTTAAGCCGGGAGTCCTCGTGAAAATGGGGGAGGTTTTAGTTCAGTTAAATGCAGGAACAGAACTAGGAATGCTTCATTCACTAGAGGCCCAGGTTGAATTAGCAAAAATCACCTACAAACGTGATAAAGCGCAATATGCTGTTCACGCTGTAAGCAAGCAAACCTTAGATACAGATGAGTGGAATCTTAAAAATTTGCAGGCCCAAGCAGAGGAGCAGTTGGCCACTGTAGAAAAGAAAACCATTCGAGCTCCTTTTTCTGGTCAATTGGGCGTTAGTAATGTGAATCTCGGACAATACCTTAATGCAGGTGATACGATAGTAAGTTTACAAAATTTAGAAAAAATTTATGTCGATTTTTATTTACCGCAACAAGAAATTGCTCAGCTCAAGTTAGGGCAAAAAGTGAAGATTTTGTCTGATGCCTTTCCAAATCAGGTATTTCAAGCGCCCGTCACAACCATTGAGCCCAATGTTGATAGCAATACGCGTAACCTTAAAGTTGAAGCGACGTTTCTAAATCCTAATTTTCAATTAAGGCCAGGTATGTTTACTCAAGTTGAAGTTATATTAGAAAAAAAACAAACATTTCTTACCATTCCGCAATCGGCAATTGCATTTAATTCGTATGGAGATATTATTTACGTGGTGCAAGATAGTGCAAAAAAGGACAATAAAAATCAACCGATTCTTTTTGTGAAGCAGTCATTTATTACTGTTGGTAAGACTCGAGGTGATGAAATTGCTGTTTTGTCGGGTCTGCATGAGGGCGATCTTATAGTAACCAGTGGTCAATTAAAACTTAAAAATGGAAGTCGAGTTAACATTAATAATCAAGTACAACTGACAAATGACGCATCGCCAAGGGTGACTGAGAAATAATTTAAGGATTGCAAATATGCAGTTTAGCGACATCTTTATTAAAAGACCTGTACTGGCCATGGTGATTAGCCTCATTATTTTAGCTATCGGTTTGCGATCAATTAGCCTTTTGCCCATTAGGCAATTTCCAGCAACACAAAATGCAATTATAACTATTACAACGACTTATACTGGTGCAAGTGCTGATATCATTGCAGGCTTTATAACAACCCCGCTGGAAAGTTCAATTGCTCAGGCCAATGGCATTGATTATATGACGTCAACCAGCACTTTAGGAACAAGTACTATTACAGTCAATCTTCTTCTTAATTATGATGCACTAAAAGCGTTGTCAGATATTACTACGAAGGTCAATGCTGTTTTAAATCAGCTACCTGAAAATTCTCAACAGCCAGTCATCACAGTGTCCGTAGGAAGTTCTATTGACGCCATGTATCTTAGTTTTTATAGTAACACATTGCCCATTAATCAAATCACTGACTATTTAACACGTATTGTACAACCCGCTATTCAGGCAGTTAATGGGGTGCAAGACGCACAAATTCTTGGACAACAGACACTTGCCTTAAGAGCCTGGCTCGACCCCGTGAAGTTAGCTGGGTATGGTATTACTGCTAATGAAATAGGCACTGCTTTAAGCAATAACAACTCCATTTCGGCTGTTGGTCGAACGGACGGTCAAATGTTTATACAAAATCTAATAGCCAGTACTAATTTGACGAGTGTAGATCAATTTAAAAAAATGATCATTAAGGCTCAAAATGGAGCTATTATTCATTTGCAGGATGTAGCACATGTCAATTTAGGAACAAAAAATTATAATTCTTCAGTCCGTTTTAATGATGAAAGTGCCGTATTTATCGGTATTACGGTGGCACCTTCGGCTAATTTATTGTCGGTACTTGATGAGATCAAGAAAATATTTCCAGACATTCAAGCCCAATTACCTCAAGGTTTAAAAGGGGAAGTCGTTTATGATTCTAGCTTGTTTGTTACAGTTTCGATTAAGGAGGTTCTTTATTCATTATTAGAAGCATTTCTTATCGTTACTGGCATTATTTTGATATTTCTTGGTTCTATACGATCTGTTTTGATTCCAATGATGACGATTCCTTTATCAATTATAGGTACTTTTGGGATTATGCTTATCTTAGGCTATTCCATTAATCTACTTACTTTATTGGCTTTACTGCTGGCAGTTGGATTAGTTGTTGATGATGCTATTATTGTGGTGGAAAACATACAGCGCAATATAGAGGCAGGAAAATCGCGAATGACCTCAGCGATACTTGGTGCACGCGAATTAGCAAATCCTATCATTGCAATTACTATTGTTTTAAATATAGTATATCTTCCTATTGGCTTTATGGGAGGATTAACCGGGGCATTATTTACTGAATTTGCTTTTTCACTTGCAGGAGCAGTAACGATCTCCGCAGTGGTTGCATTGACCTTATCGCCAATGATGTGCTCCAAAATTTTGAGTAGTGAAGCCGGGCTGGAAGGAAGTCGTTTTAGGACGTTTACTGATAATTTTTTTAAAAAATTAGATCGATTCTACGAACGGATTTTATCGTCCACTTTAAATAATCTTCCTACTGTTGTTGTTTTTGCGGTGATTATTATATTGAGTAATTATTTTTTGTTTGTCACTTCTTCGAATGAGTTAGCACCTCAAGAGGATTTAGGTATAATTATTACTCAAGTTACGGCCCCTTCAAATGCTTCGTTAGCTCAAACAGAACTTTACTCCAATGAAGTTGCGAAAATTTTAAAAAAATATCCAGAAACCGATCATATTTTTGAAATTGTGGGTACTTCACAATTATATACTGCCACTTTGGGTATGGTATTAAAGCCATGGGATAAGCGTAAACGAACGTCAAATCAGCTCCAACCATTAATTCAAGAAGAACTAAATCATATTGCAGGCGCGAAAGTTGTTGCCTTTCAACCTCAATCATTGCCTGGTGGAGGTAGTGGTCTGCCTATCCAATTTGTCATTACAACTACCGATTCATTTAATAATCTCGATGTCGTGGTACAAAATGTGTTAAAAAAAGCTAATGCCTCCGGTATTTTTACCTATATTGATCCTGATCTGAAATTAGATGAAGTCCAAACTAAGCTGCGCTTAGATAGAGATAAAATTGCTCAATTTGATTTGACAATGGCTGATATTTCCAATTTATTTGAATCTGCTTTGAGTGAAAACTATGTGAATTATTTTGATTATGCAGGTCGTTCTTACGAAGTTATCCCCCAGGTAAACAGGGAGAGTCGTTTAAATCCTAATCAAGTACTAAATTATTACATCAAGACCTCTTCGGGTAATTCAATACCCCTTTCTACAATCGCTCGCTTAGAACAACAAATTGTACCCGAGTCATTAAATCATTTTCAACAACTGAATTCAGCTACAATTTCAGCTGTTGCCTTTCCAGGAGTCTCAATGGAAAAGGCTCTGGACACTTTTGTCAGTATTGCGAAAGAAGTTTTACCACAAGGGTATGGTATCAATTATGCTGCTCAATCACGCCAGTATATGCAAGAGGGTTCTGGACTTATTATTACTTTTTTCCTTGCTTTAATTGTAATTTTTTTAGCGCTAGCAGCCTTATTTGAAAGCTTTAGAGATCCTTTTATCGTTTTGATAAGCATACCTATGTCCATTTGTGGCGCGATGACTTTTGTTAGTCTGGGTATCGGACATGCAACCTTAAATATTTATAGTGAGGTGGGCTTGATCACTTTGATTGGTTTGATCAGTAAGCATGGCATTTTAATTGTACAATTTGCCAATGAGCTACAAGCTCAAGGCCAAAAAAAAATGGAGGCAGTTAAAGCCGCTTCAGTCATCCGGTTTCGACCTATTCTAATGACTACATTGGCAATGGTATTAGGTGTGATCCCATTAATTGATGCTACAGGTGCAGGAGCTGAAAGTCGTTTTAATATTGGTTTAGTGATTGCAATGGGGTTATCGATTGGGACCTTATTTACACTTTTTGTCGTTCCTTCAATGTATTTATGGTTGGCTGCGGACCATACCAAGAAAAATGAGGATGGTCCAAAACCACTGTGACCTTTGGAAGCTCATCCGTAACTTTCATGTACCAAGTTATAACCTAACACCTCAATGATATGGACTCATCCTCCCTTGCATTCATGTCTAAATCCATCAATCTGATTCATAGGCTGCTCATCAAATCTACGCAATAATTGGTCAACTATAATTAACATTTTGCAATTGCAATAGCTAAATGCTCCAGGGCAAGATCACCAAAACCTTTTAAATAGCAGTAAGTTATGATCAAATAGCCTCACTTTATAAAATGAGGCTATTTGATGTCCAATGGTTTAGTAGAATATTTTAATGATTTACCCGATCCACGTGGATCAAGTCCTAAAGTTGCTGTAAAGATCCATATTTTTCCTCACCACCTAATTTTTACTGATTAATTGCAACCACATTGTTTTGAATATCATCAGCAACTTGTTCGTTTTTCCATTCCCAAAATTCAGTCATATCGAAGTATTTTGAT